>CASDWR010000001.1 GCA_949284665.1 uncultured Rikenellaceae bacterium
CTGCTTTTTATCGACGAAATTCATACGCTGGTGGGAGCAGGAAAGGGCGATGGAGCCATGGATGCCGCCAACATTTTGAAACCGGCATTGGCACGAGGCGAATTGAGGACGATCGGGGCCACCACGTTGGATGAATTCCAAAAATACTTCGAACAGGACAAAGCGTTGGAAAGGCGGTTCCAAAAGGTAATGGTCGACGAACCCTCCACAGCGGATGCAATATCGATTCTGCGAGGGCTGAAGGAACGTTACGAAAATCACCACAAGGTCCATATCCGGGACGAAGCGATCATAGCCGCCGTCGAACTTTCTCATCGATACATCACTTCTCGGTTTTTGCCCGACAAGGCGATCGACCTGATCGATGAAGCAGCAGCACGTCTGCGACTGGAAATGAATTCCGTACCGGATGAGATCGACGATCTCGACCGCCGTGTTCGACAACTGGAGATCGAACGGGAAGCCATTCGGCGCGAAAAAGACGAAAAGCGCATTACGGAGTTAAGCCGTGAGATCGACGAACTCAATTCGCAACGCAGTGAGTTACGGGCAAAATGGCAGAACGAAAAGGATCTCTTGGACAAGATTCAGAAGAACAAGGAACATATCGAGGATCTCAAGATTCAGGCAGCCGAAGCGGAACGGAACGGGGACTATGGGCTTGTGGCCGAAATCCGGTATGGGAAAATCAGAGAGGCGGAAGAGCAGAACGAAACGCTCAAAGGCGAACTCGACATGATCGGTTCGACCCGCGGGTCGATGATAAAAGAGGAGGTCGATGCGGACGATATTGCGGAAGTAGTATCACGATGGACCGGAATCCCTGTAAGCAAAATGCTGGCCAGCGAACGGGAAAAGCTGCTGCACCTCGAAGAAGAACTTCATAAGCGGGTAGTAGGACAGGATGAAGCCATAACGGCCGTTGCTGACGCGGTGCGTCGTGCCCGAGCAGGACTTCAGGATGCCCGTCGGCCGATCGGTTCGTTCATCTTCCTGGGGACCACCGGAGTAGGTAAAACGGAATTGGCAAAAGCACTGGCCGAGTTTCTGTTCAATGATGAGAACATGATGACCCGAATCGACATGAGCGAATATCAGGAACGACATTCCGTTTCACGTCTGATCGGTGCTCCTCCGGGATATGTGGGGTATGACGAAGGTGGCCAATTGACCGAAGCGGTTCGCCGGAAGCCCTATTCGGTAGTCTTGCTCGACGAGATTGAGAAGGCACATCCGGATGTATTCAACATTCTGCTCCAGGTATTGGACGACGGCCGTCTGACAGACAACAAGGGACGGACGGTCGATTTCCGGAATACGATTATCATCATGACATCGAATCTGGGTTCGCACCTGATCATGGAGAACTTTTCGAAAGCCTTCGACGGAGTTAAAATATCTCCCGAAGTGATCGAGAAGACAAAGGATGAGGTCATGGATATGATGAAACAGACGCTCAAACCGGAGTTTTTAAACCGAATCGACGAGATTGTCATGTTCACCCCGCTCACCAAACACGACATCAAACGAATCGTTTCACTTCAGATCGGTGCCCTCGACCGGATGCTTTCCAATGCTGGCATCGAGTTGAAGGTTACGGAGGCAGCGAAAGAGTGGCTCGCGGAACAGGGATACGACCCGATGTACGGTGCACGTCCGGTAAAAAGGACGATCCAGCACTATGTGGTTAACGATCTTTCGAAACGGATTCTTGCCGGAGAGGTAGACAAGGAGAAACCGATCGTCATCGATGCGAATGCATCGGGTCTCACCTACAAAAACTGATCGGGCAACCGACATGAAACACGAAGGGACGCATTTTTCAATGCGTCCCTTTTTTGTGCCGGACGATCAAACGGCAAAACCGATCCTTCCCGACAAAGGCTGCACCCCGTCTAAAAAACACCGGCAGGCAAATGTTTTCCTTTCCCGGATAATCTTTCCGCAACCTCGATTCCATTGGCACACATAACACCGGGGAACGGACAAGGGTAAGCACATCAGCCGGGAATCGGATCCCACGACTTTTTAGAGTCAGACGGAATATTCACGGCGCACACTTTCACAGGGCACGGCATTTTTTTTGAAAAATTTCCATCTTCAAATTACAACACATTGGTGTTTTTCGTACATTTGTTGTAGATGAAAAACACGAAAGAATGTCTCCCCGTTTGAAAACAGTATTGATTCCGTTGTTTGTCGTCGCGTTGTTGCTGGGAGCATGCCACGATCCCATGCCACCCAAAAGCAAAATCGACGAATCGGAGTCCTTTACGATAACCATTGCCTCCCGTAAAAAGGAGGTTACCTATTCACGGGAAGATTCGCCCATCTTTGGTCAATTCGAATACTGTTGGGTCAAATACGACTCATTGTCGCATTGGATTGTTTTCGGCGACCCGATCGAAAATTTCGATTTCGAACCGGGTTTCGAATACGTTCTTCGCGTAAAGCGGACCACATTGGCCGAACCTGCCGCCGACGGATCCCCCTGGCGGTTCGAGATGGAAGAGCTACTTTCGACTACGAAAAAAGATTCAGAGGGTTTGCCGGACGAATATCGCTTGCGATAACTACACGCAAAAAGCATGCGTCTCACTACTCATACACAAGGCAGCCTCTATTCATAACAATCTGCAAATAAAAGACATACTTAGGGACGGGGACTTATGGGATGGCACCCTCTCAAAATGGGCCTCGATGATGTAACGGCAGATCGAGGGAGGTTTTTGGATAAGGTGTGGATCAATTGATCGTCCGACGATCGACCTGTGAGGAGTTTCCCTCGAATTCTCTTTGCAGATGCACCATTTTGATGGCGGCCGCAGCAGCTTCGTCACCTTTATTTCCCAGTTTTCCCCCGGCGCGATCGAGCGCCTGTTGCATATCGTTGGTTGTCAAGACACCAAAAGCCACAGGCATGTTCCATTCCAGTTGAACATCCATAATTCCCTGGGTAGCACCCTGACAAACGAAATCAAAATGTCTCGTATCGCCTTGTATCACACAACCCAAAGCGATCACAGCATCAACGGTCGTATAATCCGCGAAATAACGGGCGGCCAGAGGGAGTTCAAATGTCCCGGGGACCCACCGCACCTCGATGTTACTCTCCAGACATCCGTAACGGAGTAATGTACGGATCGCCCCTTCGAGCAAATTCTGAGTTATGCGGCAATTCCACTCCGAAACCACGATACCAAATCTCATGTCTGCTGCCGACGGTACAGGGAAGGTGAATGTGGACAGGTTCTTGTTTTTAGTCGCCATGTCGTCTTTCAGTTTTTAATGTTTTCTCTTATTTCCGATGAACGACGGGAATGCCGTGGCAAAACCTCCGCCGCCGAAAAAATCGACAATTCTCCAGGATCGTGCAGGCAAAAACAAAGAGGCTGTCCCGTAAGAGGATTGCCTCTCTTTATTCATTACCGAGAAATGTCTTTCTCTATTTTTGTTCGAGCTGTCCGATATATTTCTCGACATCCCGTGCTTCAAGGCTGGCACCAAACTCATCCGCGATACGACGATACGCGGCAAGAGCGGAGGCATTATCTCCGAGCTGTTCATACACGAGCGCAGCTTTCTTGAGATAATAGGGCGTCACGAGTATGTTATCGGCAGCGGCGATGGCTTTTTCGTAGAGTTCCGAAGCTGCTTTGTACTCTTTCCTATTCACAAGGATATCGCCTTGCAAACCGTAATTTTGTGCATTGATAATCACATTCGGCGCACCCTTGGTATTGTCGTATTTTTTCAGATACTCGAGTGCACTGTCCATGTCCCCCAACTTGAGATAACAAATACCGGCGTAATGGGCGGCCAGGCTGCCTTGTGCCGTGGAACCATATTCGTCGATCACATCCACAAAACCTGCACTGTTTCCATCACCGTTGAGTGCGGCATCCCAATTTTCGGCTGCATAGTACTGTTCGGCGACATACATCATCTCCGAAGCCTTCTCCATGCGAGGTTGCACGATAAGGTATTTATACCCGAAAAATCCTGCGACGACCACAACGATCACCCCCAAGGCGATCAAAAGCGTCTTGCTATTCTTTTGCAGAAACTGTTCGGTGCTATTCAAAGCGTTTTCAATGGTCTCTTCGGGAGTTACCGCAGTATTTGCTTTTTTGTTTTTGGTTGCCATGATACTGAATATTTTTGTATACAGATGTTTTATA
>CASDWR010000002.1 GCA_949284665.1 uncultured Rikenellaceae bacterium
CGAGTTGCACCTTGCAGAACCTATCCGTCGAGGCATTGTGGTAATGGAGGCCCGGGCGTTCATCGGGAATACATTGGCTGCCGAAGCGCAACTGATGGCTCAAGTGATTCGCAACAAGGCACAGTAACAGTTGTATATGAGGAATGAATACCAAAAATTTTAGAAGAGGATATGATAAGTGATTTGGCTTTTGTGCATCCTGATGCCAAACTTGGGGAAGGGGTGACGGTAGAACCTTTTGCATATATTGCCGGCGATGTTGTGATCGGCGACGGTTCGTGGATTGGAGCTCATGCGACGGTTCTTGATGGTACCCGTATGGGGAAGCGATGCAAGGTACACCCTTCCGCAGTCATCGGCGGAGTACCGCAGGATTTGAAGTTCAAGGGAGAATACACGACGCTCGAGATCGGAGACGACAATACGTTCCGTGAGTGCGTGACCGTAAACAGAGGCACGGCAGCCAAAGGGAAGACGGTTATAGGCAACAATAATCTGGTGATGGCCTGTGCCCACATTGCCCATGACTGTACGATAGGCAGCCATTGTGTGATTGTGAACAGCGTGCTGCTCGGAGGCGAAGCCGAAGTAGGCGACTGGGCAATTATCGGTGGGGGTTCCGCTGTACATCAGTTTTCACGTATCGGTGCTCACGCCATGATTAGCGGCGGTTCGCTTGTAAACAAGGATATTCCGCCTTATGTGAAGGCGGCCCGTTTCCCGATAACCTATGTCGGAGCCAATTTTATCGGATTGCGTCGTCGGGGCTTTACGTCGGAACAGATCGGACAGATTCAGGACATGTTTCGTGTGCTGTTCCAGGACGGGCACAATTACAGTAAGGCATGCGATTTGGTGATGGCACAGTTCCCTCCCACTCCGGAGCGTGATTTGGTCGTCAATTTCATTCGTACTTCCAAACGGGGTATTCTGAAACCGTATAATCCGCAGGTTGCTGCCGATGAAGAGTAAAAAAAGAGGGAAATATTTTGTGGATTTGCAAAATATGTTTATTTTTGCCGTCGTTAATGGATGACGGAGAGATTTGGGGACGCGAGTCCCCAAATTTTGTAATTGGTCCCGTCCTTCCGGTGTGCTCGATGCGAAAAAGATAGCAGGAATATGATAGATGTGGAAAAGGTCAGGAGGGTAGCCGAAGAACAGCTTGCCGGTACGGAGTTGTTCGTAGTGGATGTCGTCTGTTCGCCCTCGAACGAAATAGAGTTGACGATCGACAGCGACGGTTCGGTCGACCTTGACAGTTGCGTTGCGTTGAGTCGGGCCGTTGAGGCATCGTTCGACCGCGAGGAAGAGGATTTCCAGCTAACGGTGACATCCGCCGGAGTGGGTCAACCGTTGAAGACATTGCGTCAGTATCGCAAACTGATCGGTTCACCCGTGGAAGTGGTGCTGTTCAACGGTACGAAAATCGTGGCCCGGTTACAGGCAGCCACGGAAGACGCGATCACCTTGTCGTATACCGCCAAACAGGCTGTCGAGGGCAAAAAACGCAAAATGGAGGTGGAGGTCGTCGAAACCTATCCTTTGGCAGAGGTGAAGACGACAAGAGAATATATCGATTTTAAATAAAATAAAATATAACATTCAGAGAATTAAACCGAACTATGGACAATCTCAATCTGATAAGCAACTTTGCGGAATTCAAAGAGCTTAAGAACATCGACAAAAACACGATGATCGGAGTGTTGGAAGATGTGTTCCGCCATCTGTTGATAAAGATGTACGAAACGGACGAGAACTTCGATGTGATTATCAATCCGGAGAAGGGAGACCTTGAGATATGGCGCAACCGTATAATCGTGGAGGATGACCAGGTGGAGAATCCCAACCAGCAGATTTCCCTGACGGAAGCGAAACAGCTCGATCCCACGTATGAAGTGGGTGAGGAGGTGGCCGATGAAATCAAACTCGAATCGTTCGGTCGTCGAGCCGTATTGTCGTTGCGGCAGAATCTGGCATCGCGGATTCTCGATCTCGAAAAAGCCAATCTGTTCCAGAAATATAGTGAAAAAGTAGGAGAGATTGTTACGGGCG
>CASDWR010000003.1 GCA_949284665.1 uncultured Rikenellaceae bacterium
ATAGCCGAGATTAACGTTTTCCTCGGGATCGAAACTTACCAAATCTTCGTATGGATAGTGATCGCGGCGGGCAGCCACGAAAGTCCAAAGTACATTGTCTCCGGTGGGTGGTTTCAAATACCCTTTGGCAAGCAGGTCGGAGAGTTCGTCGTAGAAGGTGATCCGGACCATGGGATGTTTGTCGCCTGTCGTTTCGCGAATCAGTCCGAGTTGGAGACGAAGCATCTGATTGATGACCTCCGCCCGCGCTTTCTCTCCTTCCGGAGCATCCATGAATGCAGCCCAGAATGGCTCGTCGCCCGTCCCGCGGAATGCGAGCGTCCAAAGGTTTTCCTGTCCGCTGCGGCATACGGTTTCGATACCGTACCGCCAGAATTCACAAAGAGCCTCTTTGTTTGAAAGCGATAAAGGCGGGGGAGCCATGCCCCGTACTTCCCGCCAGTAGCCTTCCCAGTTACTCAAGTCGTTGTTGCAGGCAGTGTGGTGCGTGGAAGAGAGTATGAGACCGTATTGGCGAAGCAGGGCAGTACGTTCGTCGAGCCGATAGTCCGGGTAGGTGACTGTCCCTTCCAGCTCTACGGTGTTGAGTTTGAGTCGGAGCATCGTTTCGTGCCACAACTCATCGTTCTCCCGCGACAGTTTCCGCCATGGTGTGAACATGTCCGTGTCGTTGGGGAACCAGGCCCGGTAACGTACTTGCGGAGATTTCCAAAGATGATCGTAATCGGCGGGAATGTCGATTCGTTTTTTCGACCGGGGTTCCCATGATGCGAAATACCAAAGTGGCGGGACATCGAGAAACCGCTCACTGAAAGAGTAGATTGCGTAGATGGTTCCACGCATATCTTTACCGGTTATGTAGATGCGTTCGGATGGGGCCTCCACATATATCCGATGCGATTCGAAACCGTCGAGTGGGCGAGGAGCGGTTTTGCCTGCACTCGATTCGTTGAATACCACCAGTTCGAGCATCCCGTTTTCTTTCGGGTCCGAGGATCGGACAATCGGTGGCCTGTATCCCATGACACGCTCGAAATCCCGTTGCAGCGTTTCCGCTGCCAGTTTTACCGGAGCGGCTTCATTCTCAGACACGACGAGGCAGAAACTCCCGGTTTTCAATGTGAAAGATTGCGGGGTGTTTGTCCGACAAAAGGACGGAGACGTTGCCAAAACGATCAACAAAAGTGTTTTCGTAAGTTGTTTCATGGGAATCGGAATCATTGGGTATCGAATCAAATCATGGCTTGCGAGATCCGGAATTATAAATACAAATATACGGGTTGTTCCCGCTTTTTCAAAACGGGGGCACAATTCTTTCCTCCCCCTCCCCGCTATTTGGGGTATGAAACGGATGTATTTCCTCTGCCCACGACAGGATACTGTATGAAAATCGGTAAAAAAATTTTGGTCTCGGTTAACCTGTGAATCAACCTATTGATTGGCTTGAATGCCCCCCGGAGGCCGATAAATCGCAAAAAAAGCCCTCCTCGGATTTGGCAGGGAACGGACTTATTTGTAGTTTTAGGCAATTTATCGACGAATAAATTTATGAAGAATATGATGAAGAAGATGACGAAAGTCGTGTCGATGCTTCTGTGCGGATGCGTCGTGCACACCTGTCTTTCCGGTTGTAACAAGGACAATGAGGATTCTCATCCGGCGATGAAGATCGAAGCCGTGTCCGGATTGGACTCTCCCCAGTATTTCGGAGATGAGATCGATTTTTCGGTGAACCTCTCCTCCCCCTCTGCTGCTCCGAAAAGTCTTAAGGCAGTACTTACCCTAAACAATCAGGAGTTGGCTACTAAAACGATGGAAGTGACTCAGAATGGGATCTACTCCGACTGTATTCCGCTTCCTTATCCTGTCGGTGCACAGGAAGGGGATGCATTCCTTATGTTTACTCTTACCAACGAGTCGGGCGGGCTTATGCACAAGGCTTTTCGGATACAATTACAATACCCTGAATTCGAGTCGGTCGAATTGGTTTTGTCTGGAGGAGAACGGGTTGCCATGACACTTTCGGAGTCTTGTTTTTATCGTTATGAAGGAGAAATTCCGGTTAATGCCGAAGGATATGTTGAAACACCGGCTTTCGGTGCCGTTGCCGAGGGATTGACATTCGGAGCCAAAGACGACCAGATAATCCTCGGCAGCAAGTCGAACATCTCTTTGGGCAACTCTTCCGCGGGAACGTATATCGTTACGTTCAATATACGGACTTGCGAGTTGGAGGTGACGGAAAGCGGGGTATACATGCAACGTGTGATCGCCAACCGGAACAATGGCATGCCTCCGTCCAACAGCCCTTATTATGATGTGATCGTTTCGCGAAACAAAAAAGCCGTCAATACGGCCGGCAGAACCGGAAACCGGATTGCCGACGAGAACAAGAAGGAAATATATTTCCCGATCAGTTCGGGCAGTCAGATCATCGATGGCTATGCGGGGATTCCTCGTGGGACCATTACCTCTACTACGGGTCGGGTCAATATCGGTTCGCGTCGTGTCATCAACGGCAAGCAGTGTTCGTTCATATTTAGCGTGAAGACGGACAAGGGAAGCATGTCGGGTTGGATGTATGAGGAAAATTTCGCTCCTTCGCCTTTGTTGACACAATATGCAGCGGATATTGCGCTCAATTTGAACCCGGGACCTGTGGCAGGCGACGCCCCGGTAAAATATCAGGTGATCGCTGATCCCGGTGAAATTTGGGGCAACCTGAAAGTGCGTGACAACCAGTCACTCAACGAGAGTGTAAAGGTACGCGACTATACCGATCGGGGCGACAAGACGGTCTATTTGCTCTATGCACTGCCGTTCTTCGGCGGATATGCCAATGATGCCGTCATCGCTGACGGGAACCCCATATTTATTCCCGACGAAGGTGTGCCTATCATGGTCCTGCCTGTTTTCAAACCGGTGAAGAAAAGCGGTGCTCCGGATCCCGATCCCGAGGAACTTGCCCGGTATGACCGAAATCCCGACCTTCAGGTGCTTGAGTGGCAGTATGGGCGGATCGGTGACCAGCGCGGTTGGATCTGTCGCCTGAATCTCTGGTCGGAAGATGGCAAGACGAAAATATGTCCTATTACCGTAGACGGTGAGGTTTATTGATTATGGGGACTGTTTGAATCTCCGACCTCTTGAATGGCATTTTTACCGATAAAAATGTCGTTGGTATGGACAGGGCTGACCATGGTCGGCCCTGTCCCGTTTGGTTGAAGGAGTGGCGGCGGGATTGGTATCAGATGCGAGGGGCACGGGAAATCAATTGCACCGTAACAGGGAATGAATGAAAAAAGAAAGGCCCAGCCGATAGAGGCTGGGCCTTGACCCGAAGAGGTGCGAAGCGGAATCGAACCGCTGTA
>CASDWR010000004.1 GCA_949284665.1 uncultured Rikenellaceae bacterium
GAAGCGGATTCGAACCGCTGTAGAAGGTTTTGCAGACCTTTGCCTAACCGCTCGGCCATCGCACCGTATCTCTTTTCGAGGCAGCAAATATATGAATTATTATTTGTTTTCCCAAATCGACACCGAATATTCAGACGAAATTTGTCTGATTTGATATCTTTTTTTACTTTTACATGATAATCCGGACGAAGCCGGGGAACAGCGATATGACCCTATACGACATAGCTTTGACCATGGTGCCCAATCTCGGCCCGACGGGGATCGTTCACCTTATCGAGCGGTTCGGGAGTGCGGAAGCGGTATTCGCTGCTTCAAGAGAAGATCTGATTCGTGGCGCCGAGTTGAGAGCCGCGGTAGCGGAGGATATCCTCGGCCGACGCAGTTGTCGAATGGCCGAAGAGGAGTTGAGATATCTCGGCAAACACCGGTTGACAGCTGTAGCTTCGACGGATGGAGATTATCCTGCCTTGTTGCGTGATTGTCCAGACCGTCCCCATGTATTATATGTCAGGGGTAATTCATCGGTACTTCGCAGTCGAATGTTGTCGATGGTAGGAACGCGCTCCGTGACACCTTATGGGCAGAGAATGTGCGACCGATTGGTGGCAGGTATGGCAGAACGGATGCCCGGGACGGTTATTGTCAGCGGTCTGGCTTTCGGTGTGGATATATGTTGTCATCGTGCGTCATTGGCTTATGCCCTGCCTACGGTAGCGGTCGTTGCCAACGCGTTGCCGGATGTAACCCCTGCCCAGCACAGACGAATAGCCGATGAGATCGTCGATGCGGGCGGAGCAATCGTCTCCGAACTCCACTCCCGAACGAAACAGAACGGGAAACTCTATCTCGCACGCAACAGAGTCATTGCCGGACTGGGTGCAGGGACTGTAATTGTCGAGTCCCCACTGGAAGGCGGTTCCATGACTACGGCTGAGTATGCCGACGGATATTGCCGTACGGTGATGGCTGTTCCAGGTAGGGCCGGTGAACGATCCTGTGCCGGTACCAATCGATTGATAAAGACTAAAAAGGCGCTTCTCGTAGAGCATGCCGGCGATATTGTTTATGAACTCGGTTGGGATATTGAGAAAGCCGGTTTCGTGCCCGAACGAAAGTCGGAACCCCTGCGACTTGAAGGGGATGCACGACGGGTGATGGAAGTGATCGCCTGCGGAGAGGCTCTCGACATGGATACGCTTTCGACCCGTAGCGGTGTCCCGACCGCGGAAATCTCCTCTGTCCTTCTTGGACTGGAGATGGATGGGTTGCTTCGCCGTATCAGGGGAAACAGATATGAAAAAGTTTGAATTCGGGTGTCATGAAACTGGTCGATACGCATACGCATTTGTATGAACCGGAATTTGACGAAGATCGGGAAAAGGTCATTGCGCGTGCCGTTGCGGCAGGGGTGGACAGAATGCTTTTCCCGGCAATCGACTCCGGGAGTCACGAACGATTGTTCGATCTTTGCCGTCGGTGGTCCGAATACTGCCTGCCGATGATGGGGTTGCATCCGACTTCGGTAAATGACAATCCTCGTTGGAAAGAGGAATTGGATTGTGTGGAACGTCTGCTGGCCGCACCGCCTGTCGAACGATTCGTGGCGGTCGGAGAAGTGGGACTCGATTTTTACTGGAGTCGTGATTGGCAGCGTGAACAGGAGGAGGTGTTCATACGCCAGATCGAACTTTCGTTGGAGTACCGATTGCCGCTCGTGATTCATACACGCGATGCCTGGCCTCGGATGATGGAGATACTCGGCCGATATGCCGGCTGTGGCCTGTGTGGCGTATTGCATGCTTTTAGCCATACTCTTGATTGTTACGGACGCATTGCTGAATTTGGGGATTTCCTGTTCGGCATAGGAGGTGTGGTGACATACCGGAAGAGCGGTTTAGCCGAAGTGGTCGCCGAAATGGATATGAAAGACTTGGTCCTGGAGACGGATTCACCGTATTTGACTCCGGTCCCGTTTCGCGGCCGGCGCAATGAAAGTGCTTATGTCCGTTTGGTGTGTGATCGAGTTGCGGAGATCAAGGGTGTCGATTCGGAGCAGGTTGCCGCATGTACGACGGCCAATGCCCGTCGCATGTTCGGTTTGTGAACGGGACATGCTGCGGTCCCGCTCTGAAAATGAGGTGTGGAAAAATGAATTGATTGAATGTATATATGGCAAGGGCTTCTGTTCTATTGATTTATACGGGAGGGACGATCGGTATGAAGACCGACCTCCGTACCGGCGTTTTGACACCGTTTGATTTCAATGGTATCTATGACGAGTTTCCATCACTCAAACAACTTGAAGTCGATATCGAAGTCTTACCGTTCGTACCTATTGATTCGTCGAATGCGACTCTTTCGTTATGTGTCCGTTTGGCAGAGATTATCCGCGATGCGTACGACCGGTTCGACGGTTTTGTGGTGCTCCACGGTACGGATACCATGTCCTACACCTCTTCTGCCTTGAGTTTCATGTTGATGAATTTGAACAAACCGGTCGTGTTTACGGGCAGCCAGATCCCGATCGGCGTATTGCGAACCGACGGGCGGGAAAATCTGATTACGGCCATCGAAATTGCGGCGGCTAAACACGCAACCGGTGAAGCAATGGTGCCGGAAGTGTGTCTCTATTTCCAAAACAGATTGTTCCGGGCCAATCGAACTAAAAAATTGAGCGCCGAGGAACTGAACGCTTTCGTTTCGTATAACTATCCTCCCTTGGCAGAGGTGGGTGTGAATATCCATTATCGGCTCGATTCTATTCGCCGTTGGGGTGAAGGCCCTTTCGGAATCGATACCCGATTGGGATGCGAAGTGATGATCGTGAAAATATTCCCCGGATTGACCGAATGTGTGTTCCGTTCGATGCTTGCCGCCAAAGGCTTGCAAGGTGTCGTGCTCGAAACCTATGGATCGGGCAATGCGCCTACGTATCCTTGGTTCCTCGAAACATTGAAGGAGACGATCGATCGGGGTGTTTGTGTGATGAATGTGACACAATGCGCAAACGGTATGGTAGATATGGAGATGTATGAAACGGGATTGCGTCTGCAGGAAATCGGTGTTGTCAGCGGTCGCGACATCACAACGGAAGCCTCGGTTATGAAAATGATGTGGTTGCTCGGGCAGAACCTTGATCCGGCGTGTTTCGTAAAATTGTTGCAACATTCCTTGCGTGGCGAAATCAGCGAATAACTTTTGCTTTCGAAAAAAAGTTGCTATATTTGTGCAGTTTTTCGTGAGACTCTCGATTGTCGAATGTCCCGGAATAACCGTGTTGGAGAAATGACCGAGTGGCTTAAGGTGCGCGCCTGGAAAGTGCGTATACCCCAAAAGGGTATCGTGGGTTCGAATCCCGCTTTCTCC
>CASDWR010000005.1 GCA_949284665.1 uncultured Rikenellaceae bacterium
GCAAAATTCCGGCCGTAATCGATGACAACGACACATATCTGCTCACCAGGAGCACCGCAACGAATACCGCCAGACAAAGCAATACCGCTCCGGGGACAATCCCCAATACGGCTCCTGCCAATGTAGCCACACCTTTCCCACCCCGAAACCGGGCAAAAAGAGGAAAGATATGACCCAATACGGCCGTAATGGCCAGCACAAATTTCAAATTATACATCTCGGGGGTTCCCGATGCGAATCCCGACAGAGTCGCCAAAGAGACCGCAGCAAATCCCTTGAGCACATCGGTCGCAAAAACCGGCAACGCCGCACGCCATCCTAATACGCGCAACGTATTCGTAGCACCGGCATTGCAACTGCCATGCTGTCGGACATCGACTCCATAAAACCGTTTACCAATCCATACGGCACTCGGTATCGATCCCAAAAGATAGGCGACAACCACAAAAACAACATACCGGACAACTTCTTGTTCCATAAAAACAAAGACATTTCGTTATCGCAACCGGCAAAAGCCCGAATTCGGACCCCTTTCGGTGAATCCGATCCTTTCCCTACTCAAAAACACAAAACCGAGAAGGTCTCCCGCCGGAAGACAAATCGATATCGATCGGATTCTCCGATCAGGCCAAAACGGTATCCCTTACGACAAAGATACGGAAAGTTTCGATCCGGCAAACCATTCCGCTGCAAGGATTCTCCCTACCGACCAATCTACCAAGGGTCCGACACCCTGCACCATTCGGAATATTTCATTGCTCGGGCTGGCCACATCCTCCCCAAACACACAAAAAAAGGCTGCCTGAATAATCTCAGACAGCCCGCTCGAATCTCACACGGGGAACTTGTGAGCCACCTTCCGAAATTGGACATGTCGGCACGGATCGGACGGTTCCGAAAAGCAGGGGGGGATGTCTCCGAAACCGATAACACCGTGCAGGAAGAAGGCGGTGTCGAGCATGTTTTTTGTTTCAGTACCCGTCCCGACATGCAAAGTCGAGTACCTGCGACACAAAAGCTATTTCATATTTTTTTCGTAATCACAATAATCACTCCGTTCCGGGCCTCTTCTCCATACTTTTTTATGGCCGTATCTTCTTTCAACACATTGATATGATCAATAGTCTCCGGATCTATATCTGCAAAAACCTTAACTTCTTTGCCATCAACAAGAAGATAGGGCCTGGAATCCTCTGCCGCAGGAGCGCTGGCTCTATTTTTCCCAGGATCTTCGAACTTTTCGGAGTTGTCGGCATCATCCGACTTCTGCATGCTGATACGAACGATCTTAAGTTCATTGGAAGCCTTCTTGATTAAAGCAGATGCAGTCGAATCTAGGGATTTCCCATTTGCAGAGGTGCTCTTCTTTGATCCGGTGGAAGTACATCCCAACAGGAGAATCAGTCCGCAGGCGACACAAACAGTAATTGTCCCCCATAACAAAGAACGTTCCCTATTCACGCTCTTTTTCATCATAATAAATCTTTTTCTTGTCAGTGAATTATTTATCCTGCAAATCACATCGGGATTGCATCCCAATAACTGTTTCAGAATCAACCGGCAATAACCATCCGTATCGTATCCGGCAGCCAACACGTCGCGATCGGCTTCGAATTCATGCAACTCGGAAAGGCAATGTTCCGCAATCCACACGAATGGATTAAACCACAACAGGGAACGGAAAAAACACATAATGATTCTTTCCTGCGAATGGCCGTGACGCAAATGGCTGGACTCATGACACAAAATCTGTTCACGATCCAGTGGAGGGAGGTCGGAGGGGAGATATATGCTCCTGATAAAAGAGAAGGGGGTAGCCACGGTAAACGACTCATAGATGCGCCAGCGGTCATAGGAACCAACCATCGCACTGCGGCGTACATATCTCATCCCCGACAACGAGGGATAACAGAATCCGAAAATAACACCTGCGACAATCGCATAACCGCATAAGACGACAAGACCCCAATTCCGAATCCCTTCGTTCGTCTCCGACGACACGGCTATTTCATTAGGAAAGGTCGCGAGACTGGCAACGATCGTCCCTGCAGGCCACAAGGGAATTCTCAACAACGGGATTATCACCGACAACAACACCGTCCCAAGCAAATAGAGCCGACCAAAAGCAAACGAACATCGTGAAACCAACACATATTGATAAAACAACACGAATATCCCGCAACAACAGATATTCTTCAACACATACATCACAAACTCACTCATAATGTATCCTTTTCTCGATTATCACCTCTTCCTTTCATTCTGTTTTTCCCGTCCGGCATCGGTCATTATCCGTATGATCTCATCCATCTCCTGAAGCGACAAACGCCTCTCCTCGGCAAAGAAAGAGAGCATCCTCGACACGGAATTCTCAAAAAAATTACCGAGCACGGAATTCATGAAACGACTCGTGTATTCCTCTCGTCCAACAACCGGGAAATATTCAAAGGTCCGACCCAGCGGGCGATGGGAAACGAACCCTTTTTTCTCAAGAATACGAACAACCGTCGAAACCGTATTGTAGGCAGGTCGAGGCTCCGGCATTGCCGCAACGATGTCGTTGACAAAACCCGCACCACGATCCCATAGGATCTGCATGATCTCCAATTCGGCACGGGTCAATTCCCGTACAGGCATCGTTTCAGACGTATCATCCGTCGCTTTTCTCCTCCGTTTTTCGTTCATGTTCGACATCTCCTCCACTTCTATTCGCAAACATAAAACTATTATTTTAGTTTTGCAACTATTTTATTAGTTATTTTTATAACACTTCATCGAAAAGGATTCGGAACAAAATTTTTCTGGCCGACTCGAATCCGATAATTTTTTAACATAAAAGTTGTACTTTTGTTTTAATTTATCAGACACACCTACGGGTCAGGTCAATATTACAAACATATAGCAGGAAAAACGATATGATAAAATTTGACGAAATGATCCGGAACCTGCGGACCAAAGAGTTCTGGTTTTCATGGGTAA
>CASDWR010000006.1 GCA_949284665.1 uncultured Rikenellaceae bacterium
ATCGGTGTCATCATCACCGACCATAACGTACATGAAACCCTTTCCATCACCGACCGCACCTACCTCCTCTTCGAAGGACGTATTCTCAAAGCCGGCTCGGCGGAAGAACTGGCAAACGACCCCCAGGTTCGGGAAGTGTATCTCGGTCAGGATTTCAAATTGAGATAATCCTTTTTCGAGATCCCGATCGAAACCGGATACCGGCTACCACACTCTCCCCCTTGACCGTTTCCGGAAAACAGACAACTCCTCCCGGACCCGAATACAAACAACAAAAACGTCACTCGAAAACAAAATGAATAAAACCGTAAAGCCTTCGCATGTCGCCGGAACCGTATGTGTCCCTTGCTCCAAAAGCTATGCCCAACGGGCATTTGCTGCAGCACTGTTGGCCAATGGAGAGTCCATATTGGAAGGGATTGAACTGTGCGACGACACAAAATCGGCAATCCGGGTCATCGGTTCCCTCGGGGCAAAAGTACACCCGATCGCCCCTTCCACCTATGCCGTCCAGGGAGGCCTCGATCCGGTAGAAGAGACCATCAATACCGGAGAGTCGGGGCTGTCCACCCGACTCTTTACCCCAATCGCCGCATTGTGCGACAGGAGAATTACCGTTACCGGGAAAGGAACCATGTTGCGCAGACCGATCGGCATGATGATCCGCCCTCTGGAAAACCTCGGTGTGGAAGTCGTTTCCAATGGATTTCTCCCCATCAGTGTCAAAGGTCCCATACGAGGCGGGCAAACAGAGGTCGACGGTTTTGTCAGTTCCCAATTCCTGACCGGTCTGCTGACCGCCCTGCCCCTTGCGGAAAATGACACCACCCTCTTCATCGAAACCCTCAACAGCATACCTTATATTAATATGACGATCGACACGGCCCGCCGTTTCGGGATCCGGATCGAACATAACGATTTCCATGAATTCTACATCCCCGGCAACCAAAGTTTCACCCCAACTAATTTCCGGATAGAGGGAGACTGGAGCAGTGCCGCTTTCATGCTCGTTGCCGGAGCAATGACCGGAGAAGTTACCGTAAAAAACATGAAAGCCGTCTCGATGCAGGCAGACGTGGCCATCATCGATGCCATGTCGGCTGCCGGGGCCGAAATCGTAACTACCGAAAACGAAATCACCGTGCGTCGCCGCAACCTGCACGGATTCGACTTCGATGCCACCCATTGCCCCGACCTCTTCCCCATCCTGACCGTATTGGCCGCCGGTTGCGAAGGCAAATCCGTATTCAAAGGGGTCAAACGCCTCATCTACAAGGAGAGCAACCGTGCTGAAGCTATCGTTTCGGAATTTACCAAAATGGGAATCGACATCGAACTCATCGACGAAGATTACTTGCAAGTAAACGGCGGGAACATCCACGGAGCAAAGATCGACAGCCGAAACGACCATCGAATCGCCATGGCTGCCGCCGTGGCTGCACTCTCAAGCGATTCGCCCGTCACCATCCGTCATGCAGAAGCCGTAGCCAAATCTTATCCCGACTTCTGGCTGGATCTTGCTTCCATCACTCACACGCCAACGACATGAACAGTTTCGGTAGAAATTTCAGAATCACCATCTTTGGAGAATCACACGGCCCTCTTATCGGAATTACGATAGACGGTGCGGATACCGGGATTCCCCTCTCGCCCGACGACTTTATCGAAGATCTCGCCCGTCGGAAAAGCGGTGCCGTCGGGACGACTCCCCGGCAGGAAAGCGATATGCCAGAGATCGTTTCCGGCATATTCGAAGGACATACCACCGGAGCACCCATTACTATCCTTTTCCGAAATTCGAATACCCGCTCGAGCGATTACGCGCGTTTCGTCGTACACCCCCGCCCCTCGCATGCCGACTATGTAGCTTCACGCAAGTTCCAGGGATTCAACGACCCGCGCGGAGGAGGTCATTTCTCCGGCCGGTTGACCCTCCCGCTGGTTGCAGCAGGCGTGGTGGCAAAAAAAATGTTGCCCGAAACAACCTTCGAAACCCATCTTACGAAAATCGGCGGCTCCTCCGATCCCTCCCGTTTCGAAGAAATCATCCGGGAAGCCATGAAAAACGGCGACTCGGTAGGCGGAACTGTCGAATGCCGAATCACTGGCATACGTGTCGGCATGGGCTCCCCCTTCTTCGACTCGGCAGAAAGTATCATGAGCCATCTGCTGTTCTCCATCCCCGCCGTCAAAGGAGTGGAATTCGGCAGCGGATTTGCCGTGGCCGACACCTTCGGAAGCCAGAATAACGACCCTATCGTCGACCCGACGGGAACCACCGCCACCAACCACGACGGAGGCATCAACGGCGGCCTGACAAACGGAAACCCCATCATCCTGCGAGTGGCAATCAAACCAACTCCGAGCATCTCCGCCGCCCAACTCACCTTGAACACACAAACCGGCTCCTGCGAAGAACTCCGTATCACGGGACGACACGACGCATGTATCGCCCTGCGCGCCGCAGTCGTCGTCGAAGCCGCCGCAGCCATCGCACTTGCAGACCTCAACACCGACCCCCTTCTGAAATAACCCCAAAAAACATCCCGCCGGCTTTCGGAAAAGAAACATCCGCGAAACTTGGTAATTCAAGTAATATTGTATAAATTTGCGGGCTATTTGTAGCGAATATGGATATTCTGAAAAAATATACTATCCCGTATAAGAGTCTGGGAGTGGGAAAACACCACTTTGATTTCGAAGTCGATAATGCCCTTTTCAAAGCATTCGAGAATACCGAAATCAAAAACGGAACGGCTACGGTAACCGTGGATGTCGTAAAATCGGCCTCCATGGCAGAACTGACCGTTGCCATCCGGGGAACGGTAACAGTGGAATGCGACAGATGCCTCGACGACCTGTCCCTGCCAGTCGACTACAAGGGTTCCATCACCGTCAAAACCTCCGAAACCCCCATCGATTTCGACGGAGATATCATGTGGTTGAACCCGGGTGAAGACGATATCCCTCTCGCTCAATACATCTACGAAAGCATCGTTCTCAGCCTCCCTTACCAAAAGGTACACGGCTCGGACAGCGCAGGGAATCCATTGTGTAATCCGGAAATGCTGGCCCGCTTTTCAATCGTAACCCAGGAAGAGTTCGACAGAATGACCGTCAGAGAAGAATCTCTCGGCAACAACCCTGAAACAGCCAAATTACAGGCATTGAAAAAAAAGCTTGAAAAATC
>CASDWR010000007.1 GCA_949284665.1 uncultured Rikenellaceae bacterium
AAGAATCCGAAAACTTCTACCGCAACGAATACATTGCCCGTTGTGCTATCGGCAAAGCCCTCACCCTCTCCGCTAAAGGCGATACCGTATACGGAAAACGCACCGAACACTTCTTCGCCTACACCCGACTTTATCGGCGAGGCTGGATAAAACTCTGGATACTCAACCGTCTGCCCGTCGCCTGGCGTGCCACATTGCTCTCCCTTTACAATCGTCTTGCCTGGCTTCTCCTCCACAAAGGATTTTAAAAATTGCATCGAAGCAGGGACAGCAGACGAAACCGGGAAATACCGCTGTAACATATGAGTAAGCAAAAAGCATCGAACGATCTTCGGAAAATCCCCAATGTGGGCAAACAAACTGAACACGATCTGCTGGCCATGGGATACACCTCCATCGAATCCCTGAGAGGCAAACGGGCCGAAGAACTCTATGCTGAAGAGTGTGCCCTGCGCAACCGGCAAATCGATCGCTGCCAACTCTATCTGTTCCGTGCCGTGGAATATTTCGTCAATACTCCCGACCCCGACCCACAAAAATGCAAATGGTGGTACTGGAAAGATCGGCACACCGACGTATCCCCTTGTGGCGTCATTTGTGCCGGGTGTAATCTTTTCCCGACTAAATGCAACGGATGCAAAACGATAAAAGGGGAAGTATTCTGGTTACAATATACGGGAGAAAAGTGTTGTGCCGTATATGATTGTTGTATAAACATCAATCGGAAAAAGCACTGCGGAGAATGCAAAGATCTTCCCTGCACACGCTTCAAAAAAGACCCGACGATTTCTGATGAAGAGAATCTCGAAAACCTCAGGACAATGTTGGACAATCTGAAGAATGCGACAGACTCGGGATAAACCCATTACGAATATTTCAGAGACGGGGTAAAAAAGAGCTCCTCTTCTTTCGCCCAATGCTCTGGGAAAAATCATTCCTTCACCCAAAAGCCCCTGCTGAAAAGTCAACGCGATCTTCCGCACGAGCAAATTCAGGACTTATAGCGAACCCATTTGCCAATCTCAGCCAACGAAGGTTTCTTGCCATACATAAAAATGCCCACCCGATAAATCCTGCCGGCTAACCAAACCATCGCCACAAACGACGCGTAAAGCAACAAGGCTGAAAGAATCACCTCCCATCCGGGGACACCGTAAGGTAAACGCGCCATCATCACCACCGGTGAAAAAAACGGAATCATACTGAACCAAAACGCAATCGACCCTTGAGGATTTTGTGTTACGGCAACCACCATTATCAACCCCAACAAAATCGGCAACGTAACGGGTAATTGCAGATTCTGCGTATCCTTTTCATTATCCACAGCACTTCCCACCGCCGCAAACATGGCCCCATAAAAGAGATAACCGCCAATAAAGAAGAGCAGAAATCCGCCCAGCATGCCGAACAAATAGAGCGGATCGGTCAATGTTTCGACAATGGCAGCCAAATCCATATTGACGTTTTCTTGCGCCATATCGACAGGCAATCCTGCCTGAATGGAGGCGGCCGCCTGCAACATGTCTCCAGCAAAAAAAGCAACGGTCGCTCCTCCGACAACCACAATAAGAACCGCCCAAATAACAAACTGAGTAACAGCCACCGAAGCGATTCCCAGAATTTTCCCCATCATCAATTCGAAAGGACGTACCGACGAAACCATCACCTCCAAAACTTTGCTGCTCTTCTCTTCGATCACCCCCTGCATTACCGTGCC
The DNA here is from genome assembly GCA_949284665.1 of uncultured Rikenellaceae bacterium. Lineage (GTDB taxonomy): Bacteria > Bacteroidota > Bacteroidia > Bacteroidales > Rikenellaceae > Tidjanibacter. Next base: position 1,718 of record CASDWR010000007.1, read on the forward strand.
GCCGTAAATCATCACGAACATGTAGATCAAACCACCAAACAGATAGGCAAGCATCATTGACAGAGCACTCGAACTTCCACTTGCCCCTCCCGCAAAATCGATCCTCCTTACCGCCATCGACACAGGACTCTCTATTTGCTTCATGATCGAGTCCAAATCCTCAATGTCATATGCCTTGAGCTTCTCTTTCTCGATGATCTTCTTGATTTGGTCAGCAATACTTTTTTCGATCGTCACCGTTGAGGGTTCATACGTATAAAACTGCACGTTCTGAGGATTCGACACAACATCGGCTCCGATGACCAGAATCCCGAATATGTCGGGCCTGTTATCGCGAATTTCGTCGAGGGTCTTTTCAGATACGATGAAACGAATCATTCCCTCATCCGCCAATCCCGGGGCGACTATCCCGCTCCTGTCCACAACCCAAATCTCTTTGGGTTCTCCGCCTTCGAGATTCAACATCCATACCGGCACAACCATCAACGCCACCATAAAAAGCGGCGTTACGATCGTGGTGATAATGAAACTCTTTTTACGTACACGCTCATTGAACTCCCTGCGGATGATAATCCCGATCTTGCCCATGGTTCATCGACTTTATTTCAATTCTCCTGCTACGGCTTTGATAAATATATCGTTCATGCCGGGAATGATTTCCCGGAAGGAGCGTAATTCAACCGCATCGTTCATCAGGGCAATCAACCCCCTCACCGAAGCATCCGCCGGAACACGAATACGAAGCGACTGTATCGGTCGGTCCGTTTCATTCGGATCAGACGCCTCTTCCCCATCATGCAAAAGCACGCATTTCCCTTCCAAGGCCTTTTCGAGCATCGTACGATCCCCACGGAAATCGACGGCAAATACATTATCCCCATACCGACGACGGATTTCATCGGTCGGCCCGCTCAAGATGTTTCTGGATCGGTTGATCAATGTCAGGTGATCGCATATCTCCTCAACAGAAGACATGTTGTGTGTGGAAAAAAGTACGGTCGCACCCCGGTTGCGCAGACGCAGGATTTCCTCTTTCAAAAGGTTGGCATTGATCGGATCGAATCCGCTGAAAGGCTCGTCGAAGATCAACAGATCGGGTTCATGCAGCACTGTCACGATAAACTGAATCTTTTGGGCCATCCCCTTGCTCAACTCCTCCACCCGTTTGTTCCACCACCTCTGGATGTCAAATCGCCGAAACCACTCCTGTAATCGGGTCGTGGCCTCCCTGCGGGACAACCCTTTCAGTTGAGCAAAATAAAGTGCCTGTTCTCCCACTCTCATCTTCTTGTAAAGCCCTCTCTCTTCCGGCAGATAACCGATCCGACCGACATCCTCAGGGGCCAAAAGCCGATCGCCGAACCAAACCCGGCCACTGTCGGGAGCCGTAATCCGGTTGATGATCCGGATAAGGGTGGTTTTCCCCGCGCCATTGGGACCGAGCAAACCATAAACCGATCCTACAGGCACCGACAACGACACATCATCCAATGCCGTATGGTTCGCAAACCGTTTCGTTACGTGCTCAACTCTCAACAAATTCTTCATCCTGCCGTCAGTGAAACACAAAAATACGAATAAATCAAGAATTCCTCCTTTTTCGGCCGAAAATAACTACATTTGCATACGGACTACAAATTTTCAATCTATGCTCTATCCTCTGAAGTTCAAACCCCGCCTCAAGGAACTTATCTGGGGCGGCGACAAACTGGCAAAAGCAGGCAAAAAACCGTCGCCGAAAGCCAATCCCGAGAAAATCGGCGAGAGTTGGGAAGTCTCCGGGGTACCAGGCGATATTTCGGTCGTTGCCAACGGCTTCTTGAAAAACAACAATTTGCAGGAACTCATCGAGGTCTACATGGGAGATCTGGTAGGCGACTCGGTATACGAAAAATACGGACTCGAATTCCCCGTGCTCGTTAAATTCATCGACGCTCATGACGTATTATCGGTACAGGTACATCCGGACGACGCATTAGCCGAAAAACGCCACAATTCGCGCGGGAAAACCGAAATGTGGTACGTGGTGGATGCCGAACCGGGTGGATTCCTGTACGTAGGTTTCAAACGAGAACTCTCACGTGAAGAGTATGCCGTCGCCGTTGAAAGCGGTTCCCTTTCCGAATTGCTCGAACGATACGAAGTTAAAAAAGGGGATGTATATTTTATCCCTGCCGGCACGGTGCATGCAATCGGACGGGGTGTACTGATTGCCGAAATTCAGGAAACGTCAAACATTACTTATCGCATCGACGACTGGGGACGTGTGGGGAAAGATGGAAAACCCAGACAACTCCATACCGAACTGGCCATCGACGCTATCGATTTTTCCGTACCCGGCGATCGACGCATTTCCGTTTCTCCGGCTTTTGATGCAGATGCCCGCGTCGTATCCTGCCCCCACTTCACCGTCAACTTGCTGAACCTCGAGGAAAAAATCGTTCGGGATTACGCTCCTTTAGACAGTTTCGTGATCTACCTTTGCACCGAAGGATCCTGCCGGATCGTTTCCGAGTCGGGAGAAGAGCAGCTGTCGGCACTGGAGAGTATTCTGATCCCGGCCGAAGAGACGGAAATCACCCTCTACGGGAAAGCTACGCTACTGGAAGTCTACATCGATTCTGCGGAATCCTCCTCAGCGACGGACCGCCATTGATCTTCCCAAGGCAACCAATCCGCTTACGAGAATCAGGAAACGGCAGGCAACCTTTATACCAACCCCAAAAAGACTCTTCCTATGGCAATATTCGAAGTTCACGGAGGCCGCACACTGAGCGGCGAAATCACCCCCCAGGGAGCCAAAAACGAAGCACTCCAGATTATTTGTGCCTGCTTGCTCACCCCCGAGACGGTAACGCTCCGAAACGTACCCGAAATAGTGGATGTCATCCGCATGTTCGAATTGCTCGAGCACATGGGTGCCGAGGTCAGAAAACTCGCTCCCGGGACCTTCTCAGTGACAGCCAGACAAATCGATCTCGACTACCTTTCGAGTGAAAATTACCGCGAACTGGGGGCCAAATTGCGTGGTTCGGTCATGTTGATTGGCCCGTTGCTGGCCCGATTCGGAATCGCATATCTGCCCAAACCCGGAGGAGACAAAATCGGACGACGCAGGCTCGATACCCATTTTTTCGGACTTCAGAAACTGGGTGCCATCTTCGACTATGATCTGAACGAGAACTTCTTTGCCTTGCGCAGTAAAAACGGTTTGAAGGGATGTTACATGCTTCTCGATGAAGCCTCGGTTACCGGAACCGCCAATATCATCATGGCGTCGGTACTGGCAAAGGGGACTACCACAATTTACAATGCAGCCTGCGAACCCTATATCCAGCAGTTATGTCGAATGCTTTGTCGGATGGGGGCCAAAATCACGGGAATCGCTTCCAATCTGCTGACCATTGAAGGAGTCGACTCCCTCGGCGGCACAGAACACACCATGCTGCCCGATATGATCGAGGTGGGCAGTTTCATCGGCATGGCGGCCATGACCCGTTCCGAACTGACCATCCGCGACGTATCCTACGATAATCTTGGCATCATCCCGGCCCAATTCGCCCGCATGGGCATCCATTTCGAACAACGGGGTGACGACATCCATATCCCCCGGCAGGAACACTACCAGATTGAGAGTTTCATCGACGGATCGATCATGACCATCGCCGATGCTCCCTGGCCCGGGCTGACACCCGACCTGCTTTCTGTTTTCCTGGTGGTGGCCACACAGGCGAAAGGTTCGGTACTGATCCATCAAAAATTGTTCGAAAGCCGGCTCTTTTTCGTGGACAAACTCATCGACATGGGAGCCCAGATTATCCTCTGCGATCCGCATCGTGCTACGGTCATCGGACATGACCATCAGATGCAACTACGTCCCACGAAAATGACCTCGCCCGATATTCGGGCCGGGGTCGCGCTGCTGATCGCCGCCATGAGTGCCGATGGCGTGAGCATTATCCAAAACGTCGAACAGATCGACCGCGGATACCAGCATGTTGCAGAAAGGCTCAATGCCTTGGGAGCCAAAATTATCCGTAAAGAGAGATAAAAATCCCGGCCTACGGTTTTTATTCCGCAAGATAGCGATTCCGACACCGCCCAAATGGTTCATTGCAACCTGTCGGCGGATAGTGCCATACCGATTCCCTGTGCTCTCCTGGAATAAGGACAAACATCCTTCGGGATTTTCTCGGACAACTTCGCCAGCCAGACGGCCATCAAAGACAGGAACAATAGCCTATCTCCGTAAGGATCGCGGAATTACTATGCCGGACCGATCCAAAGGAGAATTTATCATCCAAAAAAGAGTGACAATCAGAAGGATCGTAAAAAATTGTGAAGAGGCAAAATCAATAAAATATTCCCTTGCGATTGAAGATGGCATATCCGAAATTGAACGTAAGGAACCAGTTGTTCCGTTTTACGTCGTATTTCGAAACCGAAAGGCTGACCGGACCGATAAAACTCTGGTAGACAAGCGAGGCATCGAAGATATAACGCAATCGCTGACGAATTCCTTCGGTAACCTTGTCGTAATCTTTCGGCAAAAAGGCATAGGCATTCATTTTGAGATAAAAATTCGGTGTAAACCGCACGATCGGCATCAATCCTACGGCAAGATACGACGGACTCCGGAACTCCTTCATGTAAACGATCTTGCTGTGGGGTGTAGGAGTAAATGCCGGAGAGGAGATATTGGAAGCATAATCGTTCCCGAGCCCCGGATGGGAGGTCAACACCGCTTCCACCATATATCCGCAGGAAAACCATTCGATCGGACGAATCGGCAGATAATTCGTCCTTGAAAAACGGGCACCAAACCAATGACGTTCCTGTTGCCCGGCAGTTTGGCCCAAATCCCAGCCACTTGCCCCGGGTGTGTAAAACTCTTTGCCCGAAACAAAAATCATCGACATGGACTGATAGATACCCTCTGTAGGGTACATAATGTAGTTCAGACTGTTACGCTCCATTTCGATCGAAGTCCCGAAAAAGTCGAAACGGGTTCGATCGAGCACATCATCATCCGCATAACCTATGTTCTGGAAATAGCGATACGTATCTCGGCCGAAATTACCGCGGAAAGAGAGGACCGAATGACGGTCCACCGGCAGGCCATAGGCCAATGTAAAATAACTGTCGTGATATTTGGAATAGGTCAAATCGTTCCCTTTGGACAGAAAGCCGTAATTGCTGCGAAAATAGTTGTAATAATTCCCCACAAATCCTGCTTCGGCATACATCGGAATACCGGCGAAAAAATCAATTCTTGAATTGGCAGCGGCAGAAAGATAGAACGGACTCAAATAGGAATCTATGTTGTAACATTGTGCCGTACGACCTATACGTTTCACCTCCAACCCGACGTATGCCTGATTCAATGCAGTCGACGACACATTGCCTCCGAACAAGAGACGTACGCTCGGCTTGGTTTTCATACGCATGGACAGTTCGAAACAACGGGTAGAATCGTTATAAACGACATCCGGGTAATCTCCGTCAATCTGACCCTCCGAAAGAATTTTGAAATATTCGGTCCGAAACTGATTGAAGGAATACATGGTACCCAATCTGTCCGCCCGATCGAGTTTCAACACCCGCCGTACATAGTCCTGCTGATGGGGATTCAATCCCGTAATCCGATAGGAATCAAACACCAGAGGCGGGCAATCCCTTCGGAATTCGATACGTCGCCGTTGTACCTCCTCCGGTGCAACACGCCGGGAAATACGTTCCCGTATGAGAGGCATCTGTTTCATCGCATCATCATAACCTCGCTTCACAACGACCCTTGCCTTTTCAAACTCCAAAATAGAAACATCATCGAAAACCCGCGAAATCATGATCCCCTTCCCTTCGGGTAACGAATAATCCGTGTGCATCATCGCAAGATTGAAAACCTGGTCCATCAGACTGTTCTCATCGGGCATCTCTTTCCCCTCCACACACTTACTTCCGATAATGACATCGGGCTGAAAATCCTCTTCCAGTATCTGCCACGGGAAATTGTTGATAATCCCTCCATCGTAAAAAAGCGTAGAATCGGTACGCACCGGACGGAAAACCAACGGAATGGACATCGATGTCCGGATCGCTTTCCCCAAATCGCCGTTTCGGAATACTACCCCTTCTCGTTTGACAGCCTCCGTAGCAATACAACGAAACGGGACAAAAAGCCGGTCGAAATCACCCCCACACGCTACTGTAGCCGGTGCAAAGGTCTCCACAAACGCCATATCGAGCTGATTGGTAGGAACCAGATTCGACGGCATACGCGCAATTCCGGAAGGATTTCGAAAATCGAGCCGCAGGGAGAGCATCGAGGCATTTTTGCGCATCTGCTTGAAGTAATACCGATATTTGCCTTCTATCTCACCGGTAAGCCAATATTTTACCTGAGGTGAGTAAAAAAAATCGTCACACATCTGTCGCGGCGACATACCGGAAGCATACATTCCGCCAATGATCGCCCCCATCGATGTTCCCGAAATATAGTCAATCGGAATCCCGTTATCTTCCAAAGCCATGATCACACCGATATGATACAACCCTTTTGCACCCCCGCCGCTCAACACCAACCCTACCCGTTGCGCCGCCAACCGGGGCGCTAACGTCAAAAAGAGGAGTATTATGAGGATTTTTGCACGTATCATTCCTAAAAATTCTTAACTTTGTCAATTCATTACAATCTGTAAAAATAGAGAGAAAAAGATAAACATCGAGAGCAATGACCGAAAAACTTGAAAAACTTTTGAAACGCGTCGAGGAATTCAACCCGTTAAACATTGCCGAAGTCGAAGAATTCCGTATCCGCATTCTCGGGCGCAAGGGAGAACTCAACGATCTGATGGAGGAGTTCAAAACCGTAGCTCCCGAGTTGAAACGAGAGTTGGGCAAGCAATTGAACCATCTCAAAAACCGTGCAACGGAACGCATCAACGAGTTGAAACAGAAAATGCAGGCCGCTTCGACCGCATCATCCCCCGCTTTGGGCGATATGACACGTCCCGGAGACCATGAATCACTCGGGAGCCGACATCCCGTTTCAATCGTCCGCAACGAAATCGTCTCCATTTTCTCGCGCCTGGGCTATACCGTAGCCGAAGGTCCGGAAATCGAAGATGACTGGCATGTATTTTCGGCCCTGAACTTTCCTCCGGAACATCCGGCACGAGATATGCAGGATACGTTTTTCATCGAAAAGAATCCCGACATTCTGCTCCGTACCCATACCAGTTCCATCCAGGTACGAACGATGGAACGTCAAAAACCCCCGATTCGTGTCATCTGCCCCGGACGCGTGTTTCGGAACGAGGCGATCTCCTATCGCGCACATTGCATCTTCCATCAGGTAGAAGGGTTGTACGTCGACGAAAACGTCTCGTTCGCCGACCTCAAACAATCGCTCCTCTACTTTGCCAAGGAACTTTTCGGCGAAAATACCCGTATCCGAATGAGACCGTCCTATTTCCCGTTCACCGAACCGTCGGCCGAGGTGGACGTATCGTGCAACCTCTGTGGAGGGAAAGGGTGTCCCGTATGCAAGGGAACCGGTTGGCTGGAAATTCTGGGTTGCGGGATGGTCGACCCCAATGTGTTGGAATCGTGTGGAATAGACAGCAAAAAATACAGCGGATTCGCATTCGGTATGGGTGTGGAACGAGTTGCCATGTTGAAATTCGGCGTGAAGGATTTGAGACTCTATTTCGAAAACGACGTCCGCTTCCTGCACCAGTTCGAAACGGCAATATAGTCTCCCGTTCGACTCGACCCGTCGAAACGGATCGTTAACGACAATATGCGGAACATGAATATCAAACGCCTGACAATCCAGTTTCTGACTGCTGTGTCGTTCTTTTCCTGCACAGTGCTCCGCTCCGAAAGACAACCGCAGGAAGAACTTCCCCGCATCAGCGAATATCCCGATTCCCTGATGCCTGTATTCCATTACAGCGAAGGGTTGAAAGAGGCGCTGATATACGGACATTTCGATGTGGCGGTCGAACATTTTCGGAAGGCGATCAGGTATGACTCCACCCATGCCCCGTCCTATTACGCAATGGCGGACATCCTTGCTCGCAACGATCCCCAAAAAGCCCTTGCATACAGCCAGAAAGCCAATCGGATCGACACCACAAATCTCGACTACCGCAATCAGTTGGGACACCTGACGGTCATGACCGGCAATTATATGGATGCAATAAGAATCTATAATGACCTCCTTCGGAAAGATCCTGGCAATCCATTGAATTACAAAGTTCTCGCCGCGCTGTATGAGCAGAACGAACAACCTTTTTCAGCTATTTCCGTGCTCGATTCGGCAGAATACAAACTTGGCCGAATCGAAGAACTGGCTGCCTACAAAAGGCAATTGCTCATCAAGGTACGCCTTTACGACAAGGCTATCGAAGAGACCAATGCCTTGATTACCGCATATCCTTATCAAAGTGAGAATTATCTCATCCTGGCAGAACTTTATGCCAGCCGTGGAGAAGATTCCCTCGCACAGAACAGTTACGAACAGGCATTGCGTATCGACTCCACGGATATCCGCACACTCGAATCGATGCTCTACTTCTATCGCCAGTATCACAGGAATCAAGACTGCATGGCCACCATGAAACGCATTTTCGTCTTGAACAATGTCGGCGCGGAGGAGAAAAAACGCCTCTTCGAAGAGGTAACGGCAGATGTCGCATTTTATCAAAACAACTATCTTGCTATCAATGAATTATCTAACATCCTGCTGGCGAAATACCCGAACGACTTCTCCATCGTCGATCTGCATGCCACCCATCTGATCCATTCCGGTAAAATTGAACAGGCACTCGACTATTACAAGATGTTCATAACCAATGTGACGACCTCATCCCCGGACCCCTATTTCGCTATTCTCGATATCGAATCTTATCTTCAAAGACCGGATTCGGTTATTAAATATTCCGACCTTGCCTTGACAAAGTACCCTAAAAATCAGGGACTTTACCTGCGAAAGAGTTTTGCCATGCATGCACTCGGCGACACAAAAAGAGCCTTCAAAACAATCGACCTGGCTTACCGTTATGCAAACAACGACTCTGTACGGAGTGCCATACATGGAATCCGAGGCGATCTGCTCTATGAGCAGGGTAAAGAGAAAAAAGCCTATCGGTTCTACACAAAAGCTCTGGATCTCCATCCGGACAACGCTGCAGTATTAAACAATTTCGCCTATTTTATATGCGAAGAATCCTCCTCGTCGGAAGCCGATCTCGAAAAGGCTCTCGCAATGAGTGAACGAGCCAATCGAATTTCATCCGGGAATGCCACCTATCTCGACACGCAAGCCTGGCTCCTGTACAAGCTGGGACGGTACGAGGAGGCCCGAAAGATTATGCTGCAGGCTATCTCGCTCGATTCATCCAACAGCGAAGTGCTGTTGTGTCACTATGGAGACATTCTCCATGCAATGGGCGACGATTTTCTGGCCAAAATGTATTGGCGTCGTGCACTGGAACAAGGATACGATACCAACGAGATAGAAAAACGATTCAAAATGCTCGAAAAATGACGAATTTTCCGAAATTCTTTCTGACCCTCCTCTTTTCGGTCTGTCTCTTGTTGTCGGCTGCCGGTCAAACCATCCAGTCCCTCAACGATGAAATCGCCCGCGCCGAAGAGGATATACGACGCAATGAAGAGTTGCTCGGAGAGATAAAGAAAGATCAGAAAGTCAATCAACGACAATTGAAACTTATCCAAACACGAATCGACAGCCGCCAGAAAATCGTCAATTCACTCAATACCCAAATCTCTATCACAGAACGAGAAATCAATACCAAACAGGCGTTGATCCGGCAATTCGAGAAGCAACTCTCCGAACTCAAGGAAGAATATGCCGACATGATATATGCGGCCTATAAAAACTATAAAACTAACAACTCTCTCGCCTTCCTGTTTGCCTCGCGCGATTTCAACGACGCAACTCTCCGCATCAATTACATGCGCCGCTACAACCGGATGCGCGAAAACAAAGCGCTCGAAATCGATTCGCTGACCCTTCGGGTCGAAAAGGAGGTGGATACTCT
>CASDWR010000008.1 GCA_949284665.1 uncultured Rikenellaceae bacterium
AAAAAAATCGATTTTTTTTGCAGGGAAAATTTCTGAAAACAGGCTCTTTACGTGCCGCACATATCTCCGATATGGATTTATGGCTTACAAATCGTTATCGGGGAAAGCGTCCCGACATCCGATTCCGACAAATCCTTCCTCACGCCTTTTTATGTTCGAGCGCCGCCATGCGTTCCTTAATCGCGGCAATTTTCGACTCCGCGTCCCTTTTCTTGGCATGTTCGGTCTCTACTACTTTCTGAGGTGCATGTTGCACAAAACGTTCGTTCGAGAGTTTTTTCATTACCGAAGCAAGAAAACCCTCGAAATAGTCCAACTCTTCGGACAACTTTTTCAGTTCGGCTTCCACATCGATGCCGTCGCCGGCAGGCACGAAATATTGCGTGGTCTTTACGATAAAGGAAAGCGCCTCCGCTTCCTTTTCGACCACCTGCTCCACACCCGACAACCCGGCCATCTTGATCAATACGGAATCGTATTCCGTATGATAGTTCTCGTCAGCGATCACTTTCAAGTCCAATGGTTCGCGAGTCGGGATATTGCGCTGTTTGCGAATGTTGCGAACCGCGGTAACGACCTCTTTCGTCAATTCCATATCGGCCAATATCTTCTCATCCCAGGGTTGGGATTCAGGCATCCGGCTTACCATGATGCTGTCGCCTTCAGCACGAGGCGCGACATGTTGCCACAACTCTTCCGTAATGAACGGCATGAAAGGATGGAGCACCAGAAGCAACCGTTCGAAGAAATTCTTGGCCTGTTGCATGGTCTTACCGTCGATCGGCGTACCATATGCCGGTTTGATCATCTCAAGATACCAGCCCGAGAACTCGTCCCAGAAGAGTTTGTAAATACTCATCATCGCATCGGAAATACGATAATCGGCAAAATCGCCCTCTATCTCGGCCAACGTACGGTCGAACATCGCTCCGAACCATGCGGCAGCAACCCGATTATTGGCACTCTGTTCCGCTCCCGAATCGACGCTCCAACCACATATCAGACGGTAGGCATTCCATATCTTGTTGCCGAAATTCCGGCCTTGCTCGCAAAGGCCCTCGTCAAACATCAGATCGTTGCCCGCCGACGAGCAAAGCAACATTGCAACCCGGACACCATCGGCACCATAACGCGCAATCAAATCGAGCGGATCGGGAGAATTACCGAGTTGCTTACTCATCTTGCGACCCAACTTGTCACGTACGATACCCGTGAAATAGACATTGCCGAAAGGTTTTTCACCACGGTATTCGTATCCTGCCATCACCATACGTGCCACCCAGAAAAAGATGATGTCCGGGGCCGTAATCAAATCACTGGTAGGATAGTAATAGCGAATCTCCTCGTTGTCGGGATGTCGGATGCCATCGAATACGGAGATGGGCCACAGCCACGAGCTGAACCACGTGTCGAGTACATCCTCGTCACGCCGTAAGTCGGACATCTGCAAATTCGGATCACCGCTCTTCCCGCGTGCCAACCGCAACGCATCCTCTTCACTCTCGGCAACCACGAAGCCACCGCCCGGCAAATACCAGGCAGGAATCCGATGCCCCCACCAAAGCTGGCGGGAAATACACCAGTCGCGCACATTCTCCATCCAATAACGATACGTGTTCTTGAACTTGGCCGGCACGAAACGGATTGCATCCTCCATGACACTCTTCAGGGCGGGTTTCGCCAAATCCCCCATGCTCAGGAACCATTGCATCGAAAGTTTCGGTTCGATCGGCACATTCGTGCGTTCGGAATACCCCACGTTGTTCGTATAGGGTTCCACCTTCTCCAATAATCCGGCTTCTGCCAGATCCCGTTCGATCCGTTCGCGGAGCGCAAAACGATCCATGCCAACGTACATACCGACCCGGTCGTTGATTGTCCCGTCCGGATTGAATATGTCGATGCTCTCCAGTCCATATTTTTCACCCAACATGTAATCGTTCACATCGTGTGCCGGGGTTACTTTCAAGGCCCCCGTTCCGAACTCGATATCCACATATTCGTCGCGAATCACCGGGACCGAACGCCCCACCAGAGGGACAATTACCCGCGCCCCTTTTTCGAGAAACGCATAGCGCGGATCGTTCGGATTGACACAAAGTGCCGTATCGCCCAATATGGTTTCTGGGCGTGTCGTAGCCACTATGATATGGCGTTCCGACCCCTCGATCCGATAACGCAGATAATAGAGCTTGCCCTGTGTCTCACGGTAGATTACCTCCTCGTCCGACAGGGCAGTCTGCGCTGCCGGATCCCAGTGTACCATCCGTACACCCCGGTAAATTTTCCCTTTGTTGTATAGGTCGACGAATACTTTGATTACACTTTCGGAGCGAATCGGGTCCATGGTGAAGGCAGTCCGTTCCCAGTCGCATGATGCGCCGAGTTTGCGCAACTGACGGAGAATGATCCCTCCGTGTTCCTCTTTCCACTGCCAGGCATGACGCAAAAACTCTTCGCGCGTAAGAGAGGACTTCTCGATTCCCTGCTCCTTCAGGCGTGCCACCACTTTCGCTTCCGTAGCAATCGAAGCATGGTCCGTCCCAGGAACCCAGCAGGCGTTGTGTCCTGTCATCCGGGCCCGGCGCACCAATACATCCTGCAACGTGTTGTTGAGCATGTGCCCCATGTGGAGCATCCCGGTCACGTTCGGGGGTGGTATGACAATTGTGTAAGGTTGCCGTTCGTCGGGAACAGAGTGAAAAAAACCTTGCTTTTCCCAATACTCATACCATTTCCCTTCCAACTGCTGGGGGATATATTTATCCGTTATCTCCATATACCGATTCGTTTTAGCATTCAATTTGCAAAGATACATTTTTTATGGATTCGAATACACTCATCCGCCATAAAATGGTGTCGGAAGCCATTTGGCCCACCTTCTCACGGGCAAATCGAAACCGAATACGATTACCGGCGGATAACGTTTTTCGATCGAAACATACCATAATAAACGTTTAATCGTTATCTTTGTACGATTTCTTCCCCGGAAGAAAGGAAAGGAAAAGACAATTATGAGTAAAAAAGATAAAATAAATGTGGAGATCGTATCCGGCATCTCCGATCTGGTAGAAGGACGCAGTCAGGTAATTCCCATCATTTCGGGCGATGAAGATGACACGATCGAACAGATAGCAATCCCCGATGTCCTGCCGATTCTCTCGTTGCGCAGTTCCGTGTTGTTCCCCGGTTCGGTAACCCCGATCACCGTCGGACGTGAAAAATCGATGAAACTGATCCGCGACGTGGAACAGAGCAGCGGAATCCTGGGGGCCGTTCTCCAGAAAGAGTCCGTCGTCGAACAACCGGCTCCGGACGACATGTATCGTATCGGTACTGCTGCCCGGATTCTCAAAACTCTCGACATGCCCAACGGCAACCTGACGGTCATCCTGCATGGCCTTCAGAAAATCGAGATCAAAGAGTTTATTACATCCGAGCCCTAT
>CASDWR010000009.1 GCA_949284665.1 uncultured Rikenellaceae bacterium
ATGTTGCTCGGTAAAATCCCTTCCACGAAAGTTTTGCTCGGGGCATTGGCCGATGTTAAACCCTATGTGGTGTGTACTGTGCCCCTGATCGTGGAAAAGATGATCAAAAAGCAGGTATTCCCCGTATTGGGGAAAAACTGGATGAAGGCCATGCTCAAACTTCCGTTGTTGGACGAGTGCATATATGCCTCGATTCGGAAAAAATTGTTGAATGTCTTTGGAGGGGAGTTGTACGAGTTGATTGTGGGCGGAGCACCTTTGAATGACGAGGTCGAGGCTTTCCTGCATAAAATCAAATTCCCGGTTGTGGTGGGGTACGGTATGACCGAATGCGGCCCGCTCATCAGCTATTCAGGACATCAGACCTTTAAACCCGGTTCTGTAGGTAAAGTGTTGGACCCTTATATGACAGCCCGGATCGATTCGCCCGACCCGAAAAAGATTCCCGGCGAAATCATTGTCCGCGGAGAGAATGTCATGGCAGGGTACTACAAGAATCCGACCGCTACGGAAGCTGTACTTGAGGCCGATGGCTGGCTCCATACCGGTGATGTCGGGACCATGGATGAAGATCAGGTCTTGTATATCCGTGGACGATCGAAAACGATGATCCTTTTGGGAAATGGTCAGAATATCTATCCGGAAGAGATTGAATCCAAACTCAATAATATGCCATTCGTTATGGAGAGCCTTGTCGTGGAACGCGAAGGGAAGTTAATCGCTCTCGTGGTCCCCGATTACGAACAACTCGACAACGAATCGATCAGCGGAAACGAAGTTCAGAAAGTGATGGACGAGAATCTGACCGAGTTGAACAAACTGGTGGCACCCTATGAGAAGGTGTCGAAGGTGGTGCTATATCCTACGGAGTTCGAAAAGACCCCCAAACGCAGCATCCGACGTTATCTCTATTCGGTATAGTTTCTTTATTAATTGAGGGATTCTCTTTGGGTTGAGGCGATCCGACCAGTGGGTATGTGGCCGGTCGAAGGGACTTTCCATTTGTGGTCTGACCGGTTCGTGAATATTACGGAATTTTTGAAGTGGAAGAGAAGGCTCCTCTTTTCGCGGATATTCTCGGTAGACGTATAGCCGATAGCCTGTCGGATGGTTCCTGCGGGAGCGGCATGGAATTGTTGCCGCGATGGGACAGTAATTTTGACCGGCAGGAAACGGTTTGGCCCGGTTCGGAGCATTGGTGCTTACGGCTTTTTGAAAACGGTCGACCAGGAGAGACGGGCCGCATCGGCATCGGGGAGACAATCCAATAGATAGACCGGTGTGGCAGAAAGGGTGGTCGAGAGTGTGTCGCAAATGCTGTCGAGCGCTTCGTCACGTTGTTGCAGCGTGGGAAGACACGAAGGGAGAAGCGCACCGAATGCGTTGACCGTATCGAGCCTGCGTATCTTGTTGAAGGGGGCCTGACGAAGCCGGATGCATGCAGCGAGAGGGTGTGATTCGTTTTTATAACAGGGAAGTTTCCCGCTCCAGGGAGTACCGAATACGGTTGGCACACCGTTGTATAGTCGCAGGGCAGGGGCGTCGTCATTGAGAAGTGTACTGCCGGCAATATGCTCGCGCCACAGACGAGTATGTGTCGACTTGCCTGTCCCCGACTCTCCAAGAAACATCACCGCTTTGCCGTCGAAAAGGATGACGGAAGAGTGGATCAGCAAGGTCTCTTCTTTGAGTGAGGCCAGCGAGAGGGCGAATATCAACTGATGATCGAGAATATGTCTCGGTGGACAGAATCCTTTCGCCGTAAAATCGCAACGGAACCGAAAACGTGGTTCGGTCGGGTCATCGCTTTCAGCCGTCGGGCATTCCAGACGGAAATCTGTCCTGCTGGCTGTATGGTGTATCGTCAGGACGTACCGTTCCTGTTGATAGTGCAGTTTTGCCTTGTCTTCGGTCAGATCGTAGCCGAACGACATTTCATCAAAATCCGGTGCAGGAACGACCTCGTCCAGCGAGAGTGAAAAAAGCGGACGTTCCCCTTTTGTGGGGAGGGTTTCGAATGGGATGTAGTTGCTCATCAGACGATGTATCTCCTCTTCCCTGGAACTTTCGATCCGGAACAGATGCCCGGCAACGCGGAAATGCAACATGGCAAGGTGCTATTTTTCGATGAGGTCGGCTTTACAGAGCGCTTCAATCCAGGCACGACCGTCCCGAAGAGCGGTTTGTTCGTCTACCTCATAGGCCGAGGTGAGGAGTTGTGCCACTTTGTTTTCGTCGAATTCCTCATCTTCCAGCTCGTTCCAAAGCCATTCTGCAGTGGGGTTGAGGGAAATGACCTTAGTCAGATTAACATTGAGTGTGCCGATCTGTACGATGATGCTTTCGCCGGCGATGTGTCGTATCTTATAACCTCGTTTGATTTTCATTGCAGCAAGAAGTGTTTTCCGGCAAAGATAGGATTATTTTCGGTTACGCAGGAGACTTCATGCTCTTTTTTATGTCCCGATAGAGGGTACGAAGGCGTTTTGTCAGAAGGCTGAAAGCCGATGCGGTTCGCCATGCGAGAGTGTCGTATCGTATCGGGCGGCGGCCAGGACGGATACGCCGAACGACATAAGCGATTACGTCTTCGGCCCGGGCGAGTTCGGTAACACGATAATTCCCGTCGCCTTCGATGCGAAGACGGTGCCCGCTTACGGACCTGACACGGTGCAGGATGTATTTGCCACCGTGTCGGAAGAGCACCACCATCCCCCGACATATTCCGTATGAGGGAAGCGGAGCCAGTTCGACGCTGTCGCTCTCGTTGCGTAAAAAGGGTCGCATGCTGTACCCTTTGACCTGCAACTGGGTGTGATGCCCCTCTGCAATCAGCAGTTCAACATCGGCGAAGAACAGGTCGTTTCGGACAGTAATGGAAGGCTTGGCGGTCATGAGACGGGTTCGAGTTCGATGATACGGTCGCAAAAGGCGAGTGTCTGATCGCGATGCGAAATTATAATCATGGTCAGTTCGCGTCGGGTAGCGGAGAGGTGTTCGATGGCGGTTACGATCTCTTTCTCGGTTTGGATATCGAGCGATGAGGTGGCTTCGTCGAAAAGCAGTACCGAAGCCTCCTTGTAAAGGGCACGTGCGATACCGATGCGTTGGCGCTGCCCTCCCGAAAGACGGCAGCCCGATTCGCCTGCAATCGTGTCGATCCCGTCAGGCAATGAACTGACCCAATCTTTCAGCGATGCGGTTTCAATGGCATTCCACAGACGTTCCCGATCGATGCGGTCGGGTTCGATCCCAAACGCGATGTTCTCGGCGATTGTGACGTCGGGAATGAATACCTCCTGTGATACGCAGGCCAGATTGTTCTGCCATTTTCGACGGTTGTTGCCATCGATCCGTACGCCGTCCACCTCGATCGATCCAGAAGACGGTTCGAAAAGTGCACATATGATGTTGAAAAGGGTGCTTTTCCCGACTCCCGAACCACCGCGTATGCCGATTCGCTCTCCCTTGCGGATCGTGAGCGAAAAGTTTTCGAGAATGTTCTGACGCTCCCCGTAATGAAAGGATATTTTGTCAATAACAATCGAATGATGAAAAGGGAGTCGTTCGACGGATCGGTCTGCCGGAGGTACCGGGTGAGCCTGATCCATTGTGTCTTGCAGGATTTCTATGGCGAAGAGGTTGCGTTTGTATTCGATTCGGTTGTTGACGATTCGGCTGACGGCAGGAACGATCCGGTATGCGGCGACAGCAAAGACTCCGAGGGTGAGTTTTAACCCGGAAAGCGGATATCCGGCCCATAACCCGATGAAAATGACGGCCACGATTCCCAACACCAATGAGAATTCCACTGCGCGGCCCGATATGAGTCGGGTCAGTGTGGTTTTCAGTCGGTAGCTGCAAAGTTCCCGTAATCCGTAGCGGAATTTTTTGGAAAAATAGGCTTCTGCATTGTTGATGACGATATCGGGATAGCCGCGCAGGGCTTCGTACATGGTTTTGTTTTGGCGGACGAAGAGCGTGTTTTCCATTTTACCGTTTCGCTCCATGCGGCGACGGAATGTCCTGGAATAGAGGATAGCCATCGGAATAAAGACAATTGCGGCCAACAAAACGATGAACGGGTTGTAGAACAAAAGCAGAGTACCCATCATGACAAGCAGTAACGATTCGCTGGCAATTGTCATCATCGGGGCAACGACACCTTCGGCAAACCGAAGACAGACCCCGTTGACATTGTTGACAAGTTGGGCGGTATGGTGGTCGCGGATGAAAAGCAGTCCTCGTTGCAGATTAATGTCGAACATGCGGATCGAGAAGTAACTGTAAAGCGAAAATACATACCGGTTTATGCTGTTTTGCAACCACAGGCACAATACACTTTTCAGCGCGATGACTGCCAGAACTATCAGGCTGACGGCTCGAATGAATGCATTGATGTTTGTGAAGCCTCCGATGCGGTAAATACGTGCGATGACTTCGTTCGAGAGAACTACTTTTTCGTCGAGTACCAACAGCAGAATCGAAACGAGCGCAACAATACCTACCAGATCGGAAATGGCCAGTAATAGAGTGAATAACACTGATTTGAAAAATCCGCGGCGTCGGTTGCCGGGAATGAGACGGTAGATGTCGCGCATCATGGTGAATTGCTGTTTTCGCAAAAGTAGCAATTATTTGTTTCTTTTAAAATGGGAAAGGGGAAAGTTCTGGGAAAGGAGAGGGGCTGACGAAGAAAATGGCCCGAAAAAAGACAAGAGAGAGTGGCGTGCATGAGATGCAAGGCGGGGAGATGATCGGATACGGGATGGGTATTGAGTTCCCTGTTGGTTGGGCTGTCGACGCATTCGCAAATGCAGGGAATTGTTTCCGAGCGAACAAGAAGTGTGCGACATGGATTGGCTGGTGCGCGCGGTAACCCATGCTATGGAGAATACAGCGTGTTTTTTGGGAATGGGTGTGCGTGCTGATTTTAATGCCAAAGGTAAAAAATGTGCAATTTTGAAAGTTTTTGCACGTTTTTCGATTAGAGTTTCATGGAAAATAGTTATCTTTAATGCTCATTTTTACTCGGATAGATATGGCAAAGATTTCGATCGGATTTCGAAAGGTCGTTCATCTGTTGTTCGGTGCGGTTGTCCTGACACTGCTTGGGGTAGTATGGGGTTGCGAGAAAGGGGAGGAAAAACTTTCCAATGACGTCCGTTTTCTGAAGGGAGAGACAATATCGTATGACAGTGACGGAGGACAGTGGTTGGCCGTCTACTCTTCCGTGGCATGGAATATATCCTACTCTTTCCCGGAAGGTTCCGAATCCGATTGGTGTACGATCGGACAGCTTTCCGGACGTGGAAACGACCGGGTTTGGATCGAATATACGGCCAATGCCGGGGCGACTCGCGCAGTCGATTTCGTTGTTCGGTTCGACGATGGTCAGGAATGGACCGGCCGGTTGACGCAGCTCGGCAAAAACGAATCGTTGCCGGCTCCCGATCCCAATGTCAACGGCTGGCTCGAGGTGCCCGAATATGAGAATTACGGTGGCAGTGAGATGGTGTTGGCGACCCATTATGTCCCAGGCAAGGTTGACATGCGTAATTATACGGTGCTATACGATACGGAGCATTATGTCCCCGTCTGGGTAGCTTATCCCTTGCATAAAAGCTATACGTCCGGGAGCGGTTATCGCACCGATGCGTGGAATTTTGACCCCATTATCCCGGAAAACATGCAAACCAGTATGTTTAATGCACTGGGAAGCGGTTATCAGCGCGGCCACATGTTGCCTTCCGCATCGCGTTATGTGAATGTCGAGGCGAATGAGCAGACCTTCTATTTTACCAATATGACACCTCAGAACGGCAATTTCAATGGAGGTTTGTGGGCCAATATGGAAGAGTGGGTACGCAGTAAACAGGGCAAGGATAGAGATACGCTTTATGTGGTAACGGGTGCCGTGTTGAGCCGGGCCGAAAGCGGGGAGTCGATCCAGTATACCACCAATTACGGGAATGACAGAAAAAGGATCGCCATCCCGCGGTATTATTACAAAGCGCTTTTAAAAAGCGATTATGACGATCGGAGCGGTTCTAGGAGCTATCGGACGATTGCTTTTTGGTTCGAACACAAATCGGCGAACCGACAGGTGGCGGCAAGCGATGCCATCAGCATCCGCGAGTTGGAAGCACGGACGGGAATTGACTTTTTCGTCCATCTCAACCGAACGATACAGGATGAAGTGGAGGGATCTATCGACATGAATTACTGGGGTTTCTGATGCGAAACCGTAAGGTTTGATGAGGATATACGGATCTTTGATCCGAAGAGGAAATTGACAATATGGGAGAAATAGATGGAGGAAAAGTAAAAAATTAACGATTTCTTTCATTTGGATTGGAAGGAATTTCGTATATTTACTCTATCTTGTTTCCCGAATTGTCGAACGAAAGGAATTGTACGGGGAATCCTACTTGGTAGGATATTGATGAGGAATAGTTTATGAGTAGCGGATTGCGGATAGCCAATGTGTTGATTTTTGCGCTGGCAACGGTTGCTGGATGCAGTCAGAAGCACGAAGACGTGAAGCCGGAGAATAACGGCAAAGCGACCGTGTCGTTGCTCAGGGGAACGGTGGATCTTTTGTCCGGAAGTCAGTTTCTGACAATCGGTTGCAATACATCGTGGCGGCTCGAGGTCGATTACAAGGGTGCGGGAGAGGGAGAATGGATCGGGTACGATGCCGAGGAGGGACAGGGGAACGGGTTGGTGCGTATTTCCTGGGAACTCAACAATGGATTCGACCGCGAAGCGGATATCCGTGTAATCGCTCCGGATACCGTTATGTCGGTAACCTTGCAACAGAGCGGTCTCAAGAGCGGTATCGTGATTCCTGGATGGCTGGAATTGCCTGCCGTTCAGATGGATGACCATACGGTTTTCGTCAGCCATGATGTGGCGTTGAACGGGAAACAGGTGCGGAACTATTCGATGCTCTATAATACGGAGCTTTATATGGCACATTGGGTTGCATATCCGTTGCATGTCTGTTATCTCGGCAGTGCCGGTCGGAACGACGCATGGCAATACGATTCTTATGTGGATCGCTATTTCGAGGGGTGTCAGGCAAAGGCTTCGAGCGGATACGGCGATTACGTGCAAGGTGATCTGTACAGTTACGACCGCGGTCACCAACTCCCTTCGGCCGATCGGACAGCTACGGAGGAGATGAACCAACAAACGTTTTACTATACGAACATTACGCCGCAGATGGCCGGACTCAATCAACGGAAATGGGGTACGTTGGAAGACTGGGTGCGGAACAATGCGGTCAACGATACGCTATACGTGGTAAGCGGTGCGGTATTGCGTACCGTAGGCGGAGAGGAAACGATCACTTACAAACATAACAATAACGACGGTAAAGAGTTGCCGGTGCCGAACTATTACTATAAAGTGTTGCTCAAGTCGGCCGGCAACGGTTGGACAGCTATCGGCTTCTGGTTCGAACATCTTCCGGCCAGCGGTGCAATTACCCAGAGCGATGCTTGCAGCGTGCGTGAAATAGAGCGGCGTACGGGCTTCAATTTCTTTGCAAGTTTGCCAGCTGCGGCTCAAGAGGAGGCAGAAACCGTAGTCGACATGAAACAGTGGAAATGGTGATCCCATTGGTCGAATTCATCCCAGAAACAATCGATTTGCATGAAACAAACTCTACATTATTGTCTGATTTCTTTTTTAACTTTAACACTCGGCTTGTCGGTCGCCTGTAACGATCGTGCAGAGGAGGAGTACGAAGAGACCTATGTTCGTATCGAATCGATACAGGAGGGACAGGCTGTGCTGCTCCCCGCATCGTCGGGAAATTTTGATGTCGACGTGTTGTCGAATACGGAATGGCGGGTGGCGTGCGGCGAGACATGGCTTCGGTTCGTCCCCGAGTCGCAGAGCGGTGACGGCCGGATAGAATTTACTTATGACCGTAACGATGGCGACGAAGAACGTTCGGCGGAAGTCACCGTCTCGGGCGGAGACGATGTCGTCACGTTTTCTGTTGTTCAGTCGGTTCCGTCCGGGGAAGAGGGCGGTGGCGACGGTGACGGAGAGCCGCAGTTGCTGCTGCTTGAAACATTCGGTCGGGCGACGACAGACCGGAGTGTCGGCAACCATGACGATTGGTCGAAAGAGGGGACCGGTGCGACAGGTGTATTCTATAGTTATGATGGCGTGACATCCAAGCCGGTGCGGGAAACGGTCCCGTCGGAAAGGTACCCGGATGCGTCGGGGCAAGCGAATCTTTATACGGCGTCGGGCGGAGAGTTCACGGTTTCAGGGATTGCGTTGAATGGTTCCCGGACGTTGACTCTTTCGATCGGGACGAATATCGCGACCGATGAGTTGGATGTCAGTTATGCCTTTGGAACCGATGCCCAGTCTTGGCATACGGCTACGCCTGTCTCGGAAAAAGAGGGCGGTTCATGGGGGTTGGCCGAGTATGCCGCATTCGATTGTTTGGGAGAGAGCATCGTTTCGCTTCGTTTTGTATTCCGGACGACGGGTCGGCTCGACGATATCCGCCTGACGGGAGATGGTGGAGAAGGATCGACACCGACTGCCATATTGCGTGCGGAAATCGGGTCGTTGAATAACCTGCCTCCGGAAGGTGTGGCGATGGGAATGTTCGCATTGGCTGCCTCTGTCCCCTGGACTGCGACGGCCGATCAATGGATTACGTTGTCCCCCCTGTCGGGCAGCGGTAGTGTGACGATCGAATATTCCATACTTCCGAACGATGGAGAGAAAGCGAGGACAGGGACGATCACTTTCAGTTGTACCGACGGCAGTGTACCGCCTGTGATAATTCCTGTCAGTCAATTGGCAGAGGAGGAGAGCGGAGGGCCTGTGTTGCCGGGCGTGCCGAGCGGTTGGGCAGAGTTGCCTGCTGTCATCGAAAACGGCGATTATCATTATGCCTATCATATGAGGGCCGACAAAGAGACGGTCCGGAATTTTTCAGTTTGTTACAGTGCCTCGAAAATTTGTCCGGTATGGGTGGCAGCTCCGATGCATTCCAGTTACAAGGGCTCGTCTGGACGGACGAATGCTTATGGCAGGGACCCGGATATTTCGTGTACGCAGGCCGGGAGATGGGATGGCTATACCCGCGGTCACATGCTCGGTTCGAGCGATCGTACGGTAAGCAAGGCTACCAATCGACAGGTGTTTTATTATTCCAATATCGCCCCGCAACTCAGTGCAGGGTTCAATACGGGAGGTGGTGTTTGGAACAATCTCGAGGAGTTCGTCGATGATTTGTGGTGTGCGGATACCCTTTATCAGGTGATCGGTTGCTATTGGGAAAACGAAAATAAGAAAGTTGACGGTACGGTGATCCCGACGCATTATTATAAGGTGCTGTTGCGCACGAAGGCAGGGAATACGGGCAAGTGGGTTGTGAATTGCACATCCGATCAATTGCAATGCGTGGCTTTTATTGTGGAACACAATTCCAAGCAGTTTCAAGTGAAACCTAACCGATCGATGATGATGTCGGTATCCGAGCTGGAACGCATGACCGGACTAACCTATTTTGTGAATGTGCCTGCAGCACCAAAATCCACCTATGATCCTGCCGACTGGGGGTTGTGAGACCCCCGCGGAGTGGAGAATAAAAAATACGAGACCCCAAAGGAAGGAGAGAAGTAAATCCCATATAAAACAGAAAATGTTATGAAGAAATTATCGGTTGTTTTATTCGTCGCAGCAGCGTTCTTGAACATGCTGTCGTCGAATGCCCAAACCAAAGGACGTCAGATTGTGATGTTCTACAATGTGGAGAACCTGTTCGACACAATCAACGATCCGGCTGTCAACGATGAGGAGTTCTTGCCGGAAGGACCCAAAAAGTGGAATTCGGTCAAATATAACAGGAAAATGTCCAATCTGGAGCGAGTATTTTTTACGATAGCATCTGAGAATAAGCGTTTTCCGGCTGTGATCGGTGTTTCGGAGGTGGAGAACCGCAATGTGTTGGAGGATATTGTTTCGCTTGAGAAACTCCAACCGGCGAATTATCAGATCATGCATTATGACGGTCCCGATTTGCGAGGGGTGGATGTGGCGTTTCTGTACCGTCCGGATGTGTTTCGTTGCCAGGGAAGTGCTACCTATCCGGTGCGTGTTTCAGAGATGCCTGACTGGCGTACGCGCGATATTCTTACCATGTGGGGTACCATTGAGGAGGATCCTTTCTGTTTCATTGTATGTCACTGGCCGTCGCGTTCCGGCGGACAGGAGCGTTCGGCGCCGTTGCGTGCTGCTGCGGCCGGGGTGGTACGGCATGTGGTCGATTCGATCCATCAGGTGGCTCCCGAAACCAAGGTCGTTATCATGGGCGACCTGAACGATGATCCGACCGATCCGAGTATCGCAGAAGTATTGGGTGGCAAACAGCTTGTCAAGGAGTTGAAACCGGGAGATCTGTTCAATCCCTACCTGCAACTTTTCAAGGGCGGTTATGGTTCATTGGCATATCAGGATGTATGGAACCTTTTCGACAACATTGTCGTAAGCGAGAATCTGGTTACCGGATCGACCGGGTCGCTCAAGTTGGTCAAAAACGGCAAAAAATATTACGGATTTATTTTCGACCGGCCGTTTCTTCGTCAACAAAGCGGTCAGTATAAGGGATACCCATACCGTACTTATGTCGGTAACAATTTCCAGGGGGGATACAGCGACCATTTCCCCGTATATATAATGATCGAGTAACGGCTGTGTTCTCGAAAGAAAAAAGCAAACCCTAATTAATATTATATGAAGAAAAAACTTCTATTGACGGTAATGTTGTTCCTGTCGGCGGTTATGTTTGCCGCGGCACAGGAGGGCGGCATTAAAGGTAAAGTCGTAAGCCGCGTAGGCAGGAATCCCATCGAAGGGGCCAAGGTGACGTTGAGTGTCATGCCTGAACGGGTGGTTTATACGCAAGCCGACGGTGCTTTCCTTTTCGAAGGCGTCCCTTACGGAACTTACAGAATGAGAGTTGATGCGGTCGAGTTCCAGACAACAGAGATTTTTGTAAAGGTGGATGTCCCGATGAAGGATATCAATTATGTTACGATGGCGGCGGAGTTTGTCTCTTTTGAGGTGGATGATGCCTATTTCGTAGAGTTCGATACCGAATCGGGAGGTGATGCTCAGGCAATGCCTGTAACGCTCTCGGCATCGAAGGATGTTTTCGAGAACATTGCGGGTTACAAGTTCAGCTCTTTGCGTTATCGCAACAGGGGATACGAGACGGGTATGCAGGAGGTCTATCTGAATGGTATTCAGATGAACGATGTCCTGACCGGATATTCGACATGGTCTCTGTGGAGCGGATTGAACGATGCGGTGCGCAATCAGGAGTCTACGACCGGCAATGATATTTCGAATTTTGGTGTAGGCGGTATCAACGGTACGGTCAATATCGATGCGCGGGCGTCGGCGTTGCGTACGGGATTTCGGTCGAGTGTAGTGCACGCAAATGCACAGTATGCTCTTCGTCTGATGGCGTCCTACGCTTCCGGCATGAACGACAAGGGATGGGCCTACGCTTTTTCGGCTTCGGCCCGTTTGGGACGCAACTACTATGTAGACGGGATATTCTACAATGCATATGCCTATTATGCGTCCGTAGAGAAACAGTTCAATCCGTTACACCGGCTTTCGTTCACATTCCTTGGGGTGCCGACTCAGCGCGGGGCACAGATGGCGGCTACGGAAGAGGTGTATGAAATGGTCGGGAGCCATTTCTACAATCCCAACTGGGGGTATCAGGATGGTGAAATCCGAAATGCACGTGTGAGAAACTATCACGAACCCTTGGCCATTCTCAACTACAACTTTACACCGAATGACAAGACCTCGCTGAGCGTGGTGGCTTCCTATCGTTTTGGAAAGAACGGTTATTCGTCACTCGACTGGTATGATGCCCGTGATCCGAAGCCTGATTACCACAAGAATCTGCCGAGTTATTTCGAGTTCAGGGGTGAATATGACAAGGCGACCAATCTGTGGTATGACTGGAGGAACGATCTCGGTGGTATTCAGCAAATCCGTTGGGACAAACTCTACGATACCAACCGCAACAACTGGATGCCCAGTACGGACGAAAGCGGGAATGTCATCAGCGGTACGGAAGGGTTGCACCGTTCGAAATACATTCTTTCGGAGCGCCATACCGATCAGCGCGATTTGCACCTGAAGGTACAGTTGGCACGGGTGGTGAATCGTTTCTCGAACCTCAATGCCGGTTTGAATTTGCGTTACAACCGTTCGGAATATTACAATATGGTGAAAGACCTGTTGGGCGGCGACTACTGGTTGAACGTCGATAACTTTGCCGAGCGTGATTTCAAGGCGATGAGTCGGAACGACATCAGCCGCGGTAATGAGAATCTGGTGGTCGGTGAAGGCGACAAGTACGGATACGACTATTACGCCCACGTGAGGGAAGCCAAGATTTGGGCGACATACGCGGTCAATATCAGTCGTTTTGAGGGATATGCAGCTCTCGAAGGGGGTTATTCCGATCTTTGGAGAGAGGGCCTTTATCGGAAGGAGTTGTTTGCGGACAATTCGTACGGCAAGTCCGAGCGTCCCGATTTCTTTACCTATACGGCCAAGTTAGGGGCGACATATAAAATTTCCGGTTCGCACAACATTTCGGTGGGTTTGGTGGCACAGCAGAATGCACCCTACTTCCAGGATGCGTTCATTTCGCCCCGTACACGCAGCGACCTGGTTCCCGAATTGACTACCGAAAAGGTTTGGAGCGGAGATCTGTCTTATATGTACAATTCGCCATGGTTGCGGATGCGTTTGACGGGATATTATTCCGTAATAAAGGATCAGACAAAGCTCATCAGTTTTTACGATGACCTCCAGAGTACGTTCACCAACTTCGCAATGGATGGCATCGACCAGCGTCACATGGGTATAGAATTCGGTTTCCAGCACACGATGAGTTATCTGCTCAGCGGATTGAGGCTTTCGGGGGCCGTCAGCGTGGGTGATTACGAATATACCTCCAATCCCGATTTCATCCAGACGCAAGACAACAGCGCCAACATTGTAAACCGCGACGTAGTGCTTTGGAAAGGCTACAAGGTGGAAAGCACACCGCAGATTGCCGCCAATATCGGGTTGAACTGGCGATCGCCCCATTATTGGTATCTGGGCATCGATTTGAGTTACTATGACAAAATGTATCTCAGTATGAATCCGCTGTACCGTTCCCAAAATCTGCATGATATTCTCGACAATGAGGAAAAGTGGCAGGAGATGAAGGCCGAGGAACGTTTTGACCCTGCTTTCGTGTTGAATGCCAATGTAGGTAAGAGCTGGTATATCAATCGAAAATATCAGTTCGGTTTCAGCCTTGAGGTGAAGAATATTCTTAACAACAAGAATATCCGTACCGGAGGTTTCGAACAGATGCGCGTGCGTTCGGATCGTAAGGAAGGCGAATACAATCGTTTCGATTCCAAGTATTTTTACCTTTTCCCGATCAACTATTACCTGAATATTTATCTGCGATTCTAACGAAAACCATCGGCGAACAATATAAAAACGAAGAGATATGAAAAAACAAATGATACGATTCGGTCTCACGACACTCTGTACCTTGGGCCTGTTGCTGGGTGGTTGTCAGAAGTTCGACGACCCGGCTCCCGGCAAAATCTATACGGACCAGGATTTGATGGACGAGGGATGCGAATTTAAGGATATAAAGGAGATCAAGGATCTGTTCTACAACGATCCCACGTTGAGTGCGACTCCCTATACGGGTAGCCTTACTCTGACGGATAATTATGTCATCAAGGGCAAGGTGATCAGCAACGATTATTATGGCAATGTTTATCGCTCGATCTATTTGCAGGATGCTTCAGGCGCAATCGAGGTAAAAATCGGCAGTACCCAGCTCTACAATGATTTTCGTGTGGGACAGTGGGTTTACGTAAAGACCAAAGGGTTGGTGCTGGGAAGTTATCGCTTCATGCTCAGCCTCGGTTCGGAATCGGAAGATCCGGATTACAGCAACGGTTATATCGATCAGCGTTCGATCATCGAGTCGCAGATTCTGCCCGGAGAGTACGAAGGGATGACGGCTGCCGATACGTTGGTGATTACATCCGGCAGTCAACTCCGTGATCCGGAAGACTTGGGTCGCCTGGTACGTTTCAAAGGGCTGAAAAGTGAATTCAAAACCTTTACAAGCAACACGACAGATGAAGCTGACTCTTATTTTTATGCCGATGACATGTATCCCCAATTCCTGATGAATGATTTCGATAAGAACGGCGACGGGATCATCTCGTCGACGGACGATTATGAGAGTTATGGTTTTACCTCTTTCCCGAATCCCTATGTGTCGTGGGATGAGATGATCTCAGTAGAAGATCTGGGAGGAGTGGTAAGTTGGGC
>CASDWR010000010.1 GCA_949284665.1 uncultured Rikenellaceae bacterium
AGATATACAGTTCGATGGTGCGTGGCTATGCTTTCTGTTTCTCTTTTGGTTGAGGGGCCTCAATATCGGACAGGGGGATTTTTGCAACCCGCCGTTCGTGCCGTCCGCCTTCGAATTTTTCCGACAGGAATTTGTCTACGATGGCTGTAGCCATGTCGTTGTCGATGAAACGGGCCGGAAGAGAACAGACGTTGGCATCGTTGTGACGACGGGCTAACTCGGCCAGTTCGGGAGTCCAGCATAGTGCGGCACGTACGCCTTGGTGTTTGTTGAGGGCGATGCTGATGCCGTTTCCGCTTCCACAGAGGGCAACTCCCTGCGGGACGGTTCCCGCTTCGATGGCTGAACCAAGTTGATGGGCATAATCCGGATAGTCGCAACTCTCTTCGCTGTCGCAGCCGAAATCGTAAATTTCATAACCTTTACCTGCCAGCCACCCTACCAGAAATTCTTTCATCTGATAACCGGCATGATCACAGGCAATTCCTATTCTTTTCCCGTTTTCCATGTGGCGTTGTGTTTCGTTGATTGATGTAAAAGTAGAAAAAATTTTGCCAAACACGTCAAAAAATTATTGCCGATGCAACAGAGTTTGTATATATTTCGTCCATTCTAATGTAGAAACATTTCAAATTGACCGAGAAAGAGCTTATAGAGGGGTGTCGCAATGGAGATATGGAGGCACGCCGGGAGTTGTATGAACGGTATGGCGGTATCATGTATGGTGTCGTCAGGCGTTACATAGGCGACCGGGCCACGGCCGAAGACTTGTTGCATGACGGTTTCGTGACACTCTATCTGAAGATCGGGAGTTATCGCGGAGAAGGTTCTTTCGAAGGTTGGTGTCGAAGGATTTTCGTCAACACCGTACTTTCGTATTTGCGGAAAAGAAATCCGTTGGCTGATGCCGGTGAAGTAGATGGGAAAACGGGCGGAAGTGTGGCCCCGTCCATATTGGAACGGATGAGTGCGGATGAAGTGATGGAATGCATGAATGAGCTGCCGACAGGATATCGGACAGTAATCAACCTGCATGCGGTCGAGGGGTATTCGTATCCCGAAATTGCCGAGAGTCTGGGCGTCAGTGAGGTGACGGTGAGAACGCAGTATTTGCGGGCCAAAAACAGACTGGCGGAACTGATGTCGAGGAGAAACAGAACGAATGTATGAAAATGTATGAAAAAGGATCGTTTCGATACGTTGCTTGGCGATAAATTGCAAGATTACAGGGAGAATCCTCCGTTCGACATGTTCGCACGGATCGAAAAGAGCCTGGCCGATCGGACTCTCGTCCCCGAGGGTGTTGCCCCTGCCGGTAAACGCCGTCCTTTTGTGGAAATCTTGTTACGTTATGGGGTGGCTGCTGCCGTATTGGTGGGAGCGTTGCTGACCGCTTTGTATTATATGCGTGTTCCCGGTTCGCAGGACCCCGAGGTGGATTTGGCAAAAATGGTGGCTGAAACGCAAAACCAGGAGGTGATGTTCGACAACCTTTTCTTACCCATGTTGGAAAGGAAAGTGGTCGAGAATGCGATTCCGGTGGAACAATTAATTCCCGACGAAGAGTCCGGTAACGGACTTTCGGATATTGTCCGGCGGGCTTTGTCACCCGAACGGGATGAAAATCGACAGGTACGGCCCGAATCGCGCCAGTTGGCCGACTTGCATACGGTTCAGGTGTCGTTACCGATGGCCGGGCCGAAATCCGAGTCATACGACCGAGCGGAAGAGACGTACGAAACGAAACGTATTGAATTGGATGAACGCCCAATTCGGGGAGAAGATCGGAGAGAAGATTTAAACAGTGATCCCGAGCCGACCGCGGTGCAGCACCGGAAAAACCCGGTAGTCCGGAAGAATCCGGAGATTCGTGAATCGATGTCCGACAGACATGGACATCGTCGGATGTCGGCATCGCTTTATGCAGGAAATTTCGGCGTGGGCCGTGGGGATATGGAACAGACAGCACAGAATATGCTGCGCAGTTATGATAATATCATGTCCAACCCGACCCCGCCTACCGGTACTCCATGGTCTGGGGTTGCCTTGAATAATTTCAAGGTCTCTTCCCCTTCGTTTTCCGATATCAAATTGCAACATTCGATGCCTGTGAGTGTCGGAGTCGCTTTTGCTTTCCCGTTAGGGCCGAGAGTGGCAATCGAAACAGGACTCAATTATAGCTATCTCCACTCTTCGGGCGATACGAAGAATGATTTGGGCAGTGGACTCAGCATGAAACAGGAGCTCCATTATTTGGGGATTCCTTTGGGGGTGACTTATTTGTTCCTTTCATCGCGCTCGATCGATTTCTATGCGCGGGGAGGGGCAATGATCGAAAAGGCGATTTTTGCCCGTTGGACGGAAAAGGTGTTGGATGAATCGGGTCGTACGACATCCCAGGAAATTTATAATAAAAAGATAAAGGGGATTCAACCTTCGGTCGATGCATCGTTGGGAGCGATGTTTAAATTGAGTCCTACTATGGGAATCTATGTGGAACCGGGGGTGGCTTACTACATCGAACAGACGGACCAACCTGCGAATTATCGAACCGAAAACTCGGTAAGTTTTTCTTTGCGAGTAGGGATGCGTTTTACCGGAAAATAATTTCTGCCTTTTCATGCAACAAAATCGTACGGTCTCCCGTCTTTCCCATGAAACAAAAAACAAACGAAGTAAAAACAAATTGGTGAGTTGTATGAAAAAGTGTTTGAAATTAATGTTCTTGATGCTGTTGACTGCGGGTTTTGTCTCGTGTTTGAAAACGGATAATGATTATCCACAGTTCGGCGAAGGTTTCGGTATCATCACTGCAGTAGGGGACAACAACTATTTCGAGATATATACGGATCTTGGCAATACGCTTAAGGCTGTGGAATCTTATGTGCCTTCGGACGAGGTGAGCGAAGGGAAACGGGTCATGTTCAACTGTCAGATGCTGTCCGACCAGCAAATGGTGAATGGTCGTCCGACTTATGATGTGTGCATGAACTATTTTTATAATTTGCTTACCAAGCCGTTGATTTCCGAGTCTTTCATTCAGGAATCTCCGGAAATTCGTCCCGACAGCGTCGGCAACGATCCTATCAAGGTGGATTTTGCTGAATTCGGGGGAGATTACATCAATATTCGCTTCCTGATCTATGTGAAGCGTGGAAGCGATACCAAACATCTGATCAATTTGGTGTGGGACGATACGGCAAATGATGGCAAGACCTATCTTACGTTGCGTCACAATGCTTATGGAGAACTCCCTTATGAGCGCTATGACGATGCGGAATACGAATTGGGTGTAGGGATCTGCTCATTCAAACTGAGCGATCTGATTCCCGAAGGCAGCGAATCGCTCGATGTGGTGTTGAAATGGACATGGTATGACGGTCAGACAACGGATACCAAAGAGTATTCCGACAGCGGAACATTCCGTCCCTATAACGGGATACGGATCGGTAACGGTAGTGGAACCGAAAGCCAATCTGTTGCAAGAACCCTCTTTCTCAAATAAATTATGTTGTTTATCGGGTGACGGGGAGAGCTTCAGGGCCTCCCCGTTTTCCATTCTCCCGCGAGGAATCGACGGTGCGAAAAAAAGATGGGCGGAATCCACATGCCGAGGAATGAGTATTCATCGTTGTAAGGCCTTGAGGGTCGAAAGAGGAGCGGCCTGTCGTCGAGGTTTGTGTCTCTCGCTCAGGGATGTTCGGTCGGAGGAACCGTTTCGTCGAGAAAGTCGAGGATGATTTTGGCCGTTGCTTCGGGTTGCTCCACAAAACCCATATGTCCGGAGTGCTCAAGCCATACGGCTTTGGCTTGCGGGTGGGCCTCGATCAAGGCCGCTGCTGCTTCAGGAACGATATGCTCGTCTTTCCGTCCGAAGATGAAAAGTTGGGGGACAGAACTGTGACGAAGCATGTCGTTGTTGTCGTTCCGGGCAGACATCCCTTTCAGTAAGGCGATGATACCGGCATCTTCAGTAAGGAACACCTGTTCTGCGAGTTCTCCGATCTTTTCCGAAAAACGGGTCCGGTTATCGGGTGCGAAACCTTTTGCAGGAGCGATATGGGCAAGCAACTCTTTTTTGCCTGCCGCTACCAACTCGATTTCCCGCATACGATCCATACGTTTCTGTTCGCTGTCGGCATTGGGGGTGGAATGGAGCAATACGATGCCTGTGGCCATTTCCGGGTATTTGCGGATAAACTCCAATGCTACGTATCCTCCCATCGAGTGCCCTACGATAAGTGCACGCGATATGCCGAGTTTGAGTAGCGCTTCATGGACAACATCCGCTTCGAACTCCATCGTGTGTATATCCCCCTTGACCTCCGATATGCCGTGACCCGGCAAATCGAGCGTTACGATACGGGCATGCCGGTACAATAGCCGGACGAAATCGTCCCATACGTCCAACGATTCGAGATAGCCGTGGAGTAATACGACTGCACGTTCCCCAGCAACGGTATCGTTGATGCGGATGGCACAGTTGCCTGCCATGATGAATCTTTCGGTCATTGCCATAATATCGTTCGTAAAAAGATTCTTTTGCTCGGATAGGTGATTCTGAGGTAGAATGCGTAGTGAGAGAAGAGTGAAGCCCGCAGATAGTCGATACCCTCTTAACGGTCTTCTTCGCCGTCGTCGTAGTAGTCGAAAGCCGATTCCCGTTTCTTGTAAGACTCGAACTCTTCTTCCTCCTCATCCTGGAGGTCGAAAAAACGATTGCGATCTTTGCCGCTTTTCCTTGCCGGTTCGAGTTTCATGGCTCTTCTTATCACATCTTCCGAATCCTTGCCGTTCGTCCTGGCCCGGAAGTTCTTGTCTGACTTCATTACATGAAGAAAGTTAGTCCGTTAAAGTTGTGTTATCTATCGGGTGCAATTTTATCAAAAAAAAATCAATTACGATTCATTTTCGATAAAATTCTCGGTTCGAATCGTACCGTAAAACACTCTTCTGGCCGGACCGGAGAGTTGAATGTTCCTGTATGTGCCTTGATTATCAACAGAAAAAGAAACATTGAGCTTGCCACCGGCCGTTTCGATATCGAAGTTGTTGCAGTGTTGTGAGCGGAGGGCATGGGCGACGATGGCGCAAGCGGTAGCCCCTGTTCCGCAAGCGAGAGTCTCGTCTTCGACACCTCGTTCGTACGTACGGATTCGGATTCGGTCGGGAGCGAGAAACTCGACGAAGTTGACATTGGCGCCTCCATGTTCAGCCAGCGGAGAACCGTAACGGATCGCCCGCCCTTGCCGCACTACATCGATATCCCTCACGCGATCCACGAACTCCACATAATGGGGAGATCCGGTATCGAGTAAAGATCCTTTGGCGTACGGTTCGATCGTCGAAACATCATTCATGCCGAGTGCAATCTCTCCGCGGTCCGGTCCGAGTGTCGTTACTTTTGCATCGTGGATTCCGTCGACCGCGCGGAAACGTTTATGGTATCCTCCGATCCCCAGATGTTCAGCAAACAACGCGATGCATCGGCCGCCATTGCCGCACATGGTTGCTTCCAGACCGTCGGCATTGAAATAACGCATCCGGAAAGATGTCTCTCCATCCTCTTCCAGCAGCATCAAACCATCTGCCCCGATACCGAACCGACGATGACACAACCTGGCTACCAAGTCCTTTTGCGGATCGAATTTCCGTGCCCGATTGTCGATGAGCACAAAATCATTGCCTGCTCCTTCGTATTTGTAAACGTCGATCTCCATCGCTTCGAAACTGCTTTTTCTTTGTTCGACTTCGCAAATATAGAAAACTTCCGCAAAGTTTTTGTACTTTTGTCTCTGTACTTTTTTATACAACGACAAAACCCATGATTAAAGAGATCGAATCTCATCGCTCGATAAGACAATATCAGTCCCGGCCTGTTGAAGAATCTGTACTGAAGGCGATTCTTGAGGCGGCGGTTCGTGCATCTACGGTAGGTAACATGCAACTTTACAGCATCGTAGTTACAAGGAGGGAGGAGATGAAACAGGCTCTTGCCCCGTTACATTTCAACCAGCCGGCAGCTTTGACGGCGCCTGTTCTGTTGACCTTTTGTGCCGATGTTGAGCGTTTCAGCAAATGGTGCCGGTTGCGGGGAGCGGAACCCTGTTACGACAATTTCTGTTGGTTCGTAAATGCTGCGATCGATACGTTGCTTGCTTCTCAAAATGCCGCTTTGGAAGCCGAGGCCCATGGTCTGGGCATCTGTTATCTCGGCACTACGCTTTACAATGCCGGGGAGATTGCCGATGTGTTGAAGTTGCCGACAGGGGTGATTCCCATAACCACTTTGTCGGTCGGATATCCGGACGAGACACCTCCCTTGACAGACCGTCTGCCGCTCGAAGGAGTCGTGCACGATGAGTGCTATCACGATTATTCCGATGAAGAAATCGAAAAAATATGGGCGGAGAGGGAAGCATCTGAAGAAACGGCAAAACTCTTGCAGGAAAACGGACTGCCTAATCTGGCTCGGATTTTTACCGAACGTCGGTATCCGGCATCGGACAACAAATTCTTTTCGGAGAAGTTTTTCGAGGAGGTGAAAAAACGCGGTTTTTTCAATCGGTAGGACGTACGAAAAAGGGAGCGCAAGTTGCAATGGGGAGAAACAGGTGGTCGGAATATGTGTGTGCAGCGTTGTTGTCGGCGTTGACAGGATGGTCGTGCGGCGTGACCAAGCATGTGGCGGAAGGAAATTATATCCTGATGCACAATGAGGTGCTCGTAGATGACCAGACGCCAAAACATGAGCGGATAGCAGCTTCCGAGATGGAAAAGTATGTGAAACAGAGTCCTGCCCGTCGTCTTTTCGGGACGAATTTCCCGATATGGGTCTATAATCTGGCCAATCCCGAAAAGGAAAACTGGTGGAACAACTTTCTCAGACGCATTGGAAGTCAGCCTGTGATTCTCGATACGACCCTGACCGCACTCTCGTCGGCCGATATCGAGTTGTATATGCAATCGGAAGGATTCTTCAATGCGGTCGAGTCCTATCAGATCGATACTTCCCGTCGCAAGGCACGCGTCACCTATCGTGCTGTTCAGGGACAGCCCTATCGGCTCGATACGATCACATACGATTTCCGGGACAAGTTTCTCGAAAGAGTGGTGATGCAGGACAGTGCGGCGACATTGTTGCGAACGGGTGAAGTGTACAGTACAGCATTGTTGAGCCTTGAACGTCAACGTATCGCGTCCTATTTGCAAGATAGGGGATATTACAATTTTTCGGTCGAAAACATCCGATATGTCGCCGATTCGACCGTGGGTGACAATCGGGTGAATCTGAAAATGATCGTACGACAGTATGTCGCCGGATACGATGATCGGGGTGAAGCGATCCTTGAAAACAATGCCGTTTATCGGATTCGGAATGTTTATGTGTTTCCCGACTATAATCCTACGCAGGCGGCACGTGATTCGACATATTTCCAGCAGCTCGATACACTCGACTACAAGGGACTTCAGATCATAAGCAAGGGGAAACCGAAAGTGAAACCCGAAATATTGCGTCGTACGATCAATCTGTATCCCGACTATCTGTATAGCGAAGAGGCTGTCCGACGGGCCTATAACAATATCATTCGTTTGGGGTATTATCGTAGTGCAAGCATCCTTTTTTCCGAGGTACAGGGACAGGATACCGTCAACATGGTGACTTATGTGGGAGCCGAATCGGGAGAGTCCCTGCAGACGGAAGAGAAGTATCTGAACTGCAATATTCTTTGCACTCCGGCCCTGCGTCAGGGTATTACGCTTGATTTGGAGGGGACGACAACATCCACGTTTTACGGTTTGTCTACGACGGTAAGTTATCAGAATCGGAATTTGTTTCGTGGTGCGGAACAATTCAATGTGAGTTTGACCGGCGGATATGAGTTTCTGAAGGCCAACAAGTCTGGCAGTTCGTATGAGATAGGGGGCGCCGTTTCGGTTACCGCACCTCGGTTTTTCACCCCTTTTCAGGTCAATCGTGCAAATCGTCTGTTCAATCCGCAGACCCGGCTCGAATTATCGATCAACTCCCAAAAACGCCCCTATTACAACCGGGTACTGTCTGGTGCTACGCTCGGTTACAGTTGGGGAAACGGACGTTACAATACCTATACTTTACGTCCGATCGATGTGAATCTGGTAAAGATGAATTACGTAAGCGAAGAGTTCCTGTCGAGTTTGCAGAACATGTATTTGCGCAGTAGTTACGAGTCACAGTTGATAGCCGGTATATCGGGTTCGTATGCCTACAACAATCCGATGACGGCAAACGGGAACGGAGTTTTATTCCGCATAAACTGGGAAACGACAGGCAACCTGTTGTATGGATTGTCGAGTCTGTTCGGATGCAAGGCCCCTGGAGAGGATTATTACAACCTTTTCGGGATTAGATATGCGCAATATGTACGTATGGATGCGAGCATCAGCAATCGGGTCGAGTTGAGCGAAACGACGACATTGGCTTATCGGTTCTATGCCGGAGCCGGAATTACGTATGGCAATGCGTCGGGTATGTCGCTTCCGGTGGATCGTCTGTTTTATTGCGGTGGGAGCAACAGCATGCGCGGTTGGGTCGTTCGGACGCTGGGCCCGGGGAGTGTTCCGGCTGTCAGTGCCACCTATCCCAGCCAATTGGGGAATTTGCGATTGGAAGCGAATGTCGAGTTGCGGTTTCCAATTTGGGGTATCGTCCACGGTGCCACATTCTTCGATCTCGGCAATATCTGGTATCTGCAAGAGGGGAATTACAGTTCCGATGCGGTTTTTCGTTTCGATCGGTTCTATCGACAACTCGGGTTGAATACGGGACTTGGTTTAAGACTCGATTTCAAGATTGCCGTGTTGCGTCTCGACTGGGGTATCAAACTACATGACCCCAACTGGGCGGCAGGCGAACGGTGGGTTCGCAATTTCCGTTGGCGG
>CASDWR010000011.1 GCA_949284665.1 uncultured Rikenellaceae bacterium
AATGAGATCGTCGCAGATCTCATATTGCCTCCTCCGACAAGCCTGACTGTCCCGTCGGTGGCGATGGAAAGTGTGTCGTCGTGTTTTGATCCGTTGTCGTTTACCTGTACCGGATAGCTGCCGCAGGGAGGGAGCAGTTTCGCTTCTTCTTCGAGTTTCACCCGTCCGTCCGTAACGTCGGCAATCAGAAAATAAGGCCGTTCCAGAAAAGTCATTGCACGGGTCATGTCTCCTTGTTGAATGATTTTACGAACCTGAGTCGAACTGACCTTGTGCCTCTCGACTTCTTTTTCGGGAATCTCGTCGATTTCAAATCCGAATTGCTCTTTCAGGGTTGTCAGAAAACCCGTATCGCCTTCCTTGTCATGGCCGAACCGGTGATCGTAACCTACTACCAGGCGGTGTACCCCGATCCGATCGATCAGTATCCGTTTCACGAAGTCGTACGATGACATGCGGCTGAAGTCGGGAGTGAAAGGGATAATCACCATATTGTCAATACCGATTTCAGCCAACAGGGATGCTTTTTCCCGAATCGTGTTGAGTAATCGGATATCGCCGCCGTCGGGAAGTACCATGCGGGGATGCGGCCAGAAAGTGAGAACGACGCTTTCGCCACCTTCGGCTCTTGCGAGTGAAATGATTCGGGTCAACAATGCACGGTGTCCGTGATGTAACCCGTCGAAAGAACCGACGGTCACTACCGGTTTGCGAAAGTCAAATGTGTGATCCAGCCCGTAGAAAATTCTCATCGTTTTTTGTCTCGTTCTGCAGGGGCATTATAGGTCGTTCCTGTATTCGTTTTCTTTTACGAAATAAGCCACTTTCTCAAGTAATGTGGTGATGTCGTAATTTTCGACGACGATGCCGAGCGGAAAATTGAGTGGTTTGGAGGTGAAATTGAGTACGCCCTTGATGCCGGCATTTACGATCGGAATGACCATTTCGGATGCAACACGCGTCGGACACGCGAGAACGACGATGTTGATATCGAGGTGCTCGACCTCGCGTTCGAAATCGTCCATGTGGATGCACGGGATGTCATCTATCGTTTTCCCAACTTTTTCCGGGTCTACGTCGAATGCGGCCACAATCTTCATTTTCAATCCTTTGCCGTTGAAATATTTCGTGATTGCCTGGGCAAGATGTCCCATTCCTATGATGGCGATGTTCAATGGGGTGGGGCTGTCGAGGATACCGCTGATGAAATCGATCAATACTTCGACGTCATACCCTTTTTTCGTGTCGCTTGAGAAGCCGATCAGCATCAGGTCGCGTCGTACCTGAACGGCTGTAATGCCGTGTATGCCTGCCAGCACATGCGAGAAAATATGGGTAATGCCCTCCTTGTGGCAACGAAGCAGCGTACGACGATATTCGCTGAGCCGTTCGATGGTTTTTTCGGGAATGTTCATGCCTTTTCGATTTGTCTTATTTTGCCGGATTGCGGTCGCTCAAAAATAGTAACATTATTCTATCTTTGCAAAAACTTTTATCGGACGGTTATGGTTAAGGCGCTCATTTTCGACATGGACGGCGTGTTGGTCGACAACACCAGGGTTCATCAGAAGGTGTTCGAAATGTTTTGTGAGAGATACGGTACAACGATTGATGATCGGGTTTTCGCAAGTCTCGCCGGGATGGGCAACGACGAGATCATTCCGCGTTTGCTCCCACGTGAAATCGTGGAACGCGAAGGAGTTGATCGATTGGCGGAAGCAAAAGAGGCTCTTTACAGAGAGTATTATGCGGCGACTATCCTCCCTACGCCAGGTTTGCAGGATTTTCTTCAACAGGTGCGGGAAGCGGGCATACCTTGTGCGGTCGGTTCTTCCGGTCCCAGAGCCAATGTGGATTTTGTCCTTGAACATTGTAATATCGTTTCCTGTTTCGATGTGATTGTCAGTGGCAGCATGGTAACCCGATGCAAGCCCGATCCGGAGATATTTCTTACGGCAGCCCGATTGTTGGGTTTCCCTCCGCAGGAGTGTCTTGTGTTTGAAGATGCTCTGAGCGGCATACGTGCTGCCAGAAGTGCTGGTATGGGTGTCGTAGCTCTGGCTACGACTCTCTCGGTGAGCGAACTCGAAAAGCAGGGCGCCCCCGATTTGATTATTCCTGATTTCAGGGGAATATCCATCGAGGCGATCCGTTCGTTGTAGCTGCACGCAGCATTTCATGGCGTATCAACGGAAGGGAAATTTTGCATTTCCGCATCGGAATTGTATCTTTGTCGGGAAGGATCGGCCGAAGAACCTGTGTGTCGATGAGAACGTTTTCAGATCGTGAGCTCTTTTTGTGCTAAATCGACATAAACATGGAGCGCAGTGCCGGTTCGTACGTAAAAAACGATGTTATGGAAGAAAAAATCTTGAAGGCCCTTGCAACGGCCAAGAAAGCCGGCGAGGTAGCAGTTGAAACGGGAATTGACAAGGCTGAAGTGGATAAAACGATTAAGAAACTTGTCAAAGAGGGCAAAGTCGTCTCTCCAAAACGTTGTTATTACGAGGTCGCAAAGTAGCTTCAGAGAGAAGAGTGTAATATCGCTTCGGCCGGAAAGAAAGGGATGGATTTTCCTTTTTCGTTATCGGTATTTTGGTTTGCTCCGGTTGCCGTCGGCCTTTCTGTCTTCCGATACTGTTGTGAAAGTTTCTCCGATATGGATTATATCCGGGGAAAAAGTACCTGCATGTCTGTGCGTGAAATGTCTATGCGTCGATGTGTCGATGCTTGTGCATGGAAAAGGAAATGGGAGATGCCATGCGATCGTACATATTTGTTCCATGGTAAACAGGCTCGTGTCCCAAAGAAAACGGTAAAAACGAGTCAGGACATTTCCTGAATCTTTAGTATGCCGTCGCGAGTGAGAACAATGCGAAAACGTTTGTATTCCAGCTGGTTTTCGTATTGGAATTGCATGACGATATTCAGATAGTAGATTTTCTGACTCGAAATTTGACTCACCTTGTCATTTTCGGTCAGTAACGAGAGCGGAACCTCCGGATCGTCCATTTTCTGAGTAAACC
>CASDWR010000012.1 GCA_949284665.1 uncultured Rikenellaceae bacterium
CAACCATACGACCGGAATCTCCCTTTCCTCGCACCGGCCCCTCCCCCGGCAAAGAGATGAAAGACAAACCAAGAAGCAGGAAGCGGGTTGGAACCCGCTTCCTGCTTCTACAATAATAGATTCGTCTTTCTGTGTGAAAGAGGTCTCTCTACTCCGCTTCCCCTGGGGAAATCGGTAAATGAGTCCTACTCCACCGTGACCGATTTGGCCAGATTCCGCGGCTGGTCGACATCTCGGCCCTTGTATACGGCGATATAATAGGCAAGCAGTTGCAAAGGAATCGACACGACGATCGGCATAAGACATTCGGTCACGACAGGGACCTCGATGCAATAATCTGCCATTCGTCGCACGGTAGTATCGTCCCGTGCGATCACGGCGATAATTTTCCCTCCCCGGGCTTTGATTTCCTGAATATTGCTGACCGTCTTTTCATAAGTCTTATCCGGAACGGCAACAACGATCGTAGGCATTTCATTGTCGATCAATGCGATCGGACCGTGCTTCATTTCTGCAGCCGGATAACCCTCGGCATGGATATAAGAAATTTCCTTGAGTTTCAATGCCCCTTCAAGGGCTGTCGGATAGTTGTATCCCCGGCCGAGATAGATGAAATTGCGAGCATAGGTAAAGATTTTCGCAAGATCCTTGATTTGGCCGTCGATTTTCAACACCTCATTCAAGGCGGAAGGCAACTCAAGCAAACCGTTCACGATTTCCGTATACACGGCCGGGTCAACGCTTTCCCGTTCACGTGCGACGGTCAGGGCAAGCATGGCCATCACCGTCACCTGACCGGTAAAAGCTTTCGTGGAAGCCACTCCGATCTCGGGGCCTACGTGAATATAGGCACCCGAATCGGTAGCTCTGGCTATCGAGGAACCGATTACGTTGCAAATCCCGAAAACGAATGCGCCATGGCTGCGGGCGAGTTCCACCGCAGCCAATGTATCGGCGGTTTCACCCGACTGGGATACGGCGATTACCACATCATCCGGATGGATTACGGGGTTACGGTATCTGAATTCCGACGCATACTCCACCTCTGCCGGAATCCGGCAAATATCTTCGATCAGATGCTCGCCGATCAGTGATGCATGCCACGACGTACCGCATGCCACGAAAATGATCCGGCGGGCATTGACGAATTTTTCCCGATTGGCGATCACGCCCGACAAGGTAACCAAACCGCTCTCGGAATTAATCCGTCCACGGATGCAATCGACGATCGTTTCCGGCTGCTGATGAATCTCTTTAAGCATAAAATGGGAGTATCCACCCTTTTCGAGTTGCGAAATACTCATCTGCAACCTTTTTATATCGACCCGACTCTCCTGATTATCGAACGTAAAGACTTTCAACTCTTTGTTCCGATTGATCACGGCAATCTCACCATCATTCAAATAGACCACTCGATCCGTATATTCGACGATGGGTGTAGCGTCGGAGGCGAGAAAGAATTCCCCTTCTCCCACTCCGATCACCATGGGACTGCTCTTACGGGCTGCGATGATCTCGTCGGGATTTCCCTTTTCGACCACGGCAATGGCATAAGCGCCTATTACCTGTTTCAAAGCCGACTGGACGGCTTCGAGCAGCGAGCAGTCGTTTGTCCGACGGACGTATTCGATCAGGTTGGCCAACACCTCGGTATCCGTATCGCTTCGAAACGAATAACCGTTTTCGATCAAGGCAGCCTTGAGGACATGGTAGTTTTCGATGATCCCGTTATGGACCAATGCGATATCGTGAGACTGTGAAAAATGGGGGTGTGCATTTGCATCATTGGGGACTCCATGGGTTGCCCAACGCGTATGGGCAATACCGATTTGGCCTTGGGGATCCATTGGAGCGACGTATTTTTCCAGATCCGCCACTTTCCCTTTACATTTATAGACGTTCAAATTACCCGACGGATCGATTAATGCCAATCCCGCACTATCGTATCCGCGATACTCCAAACGGTACAATCCTTTCACCAGAACCGGATAAGCATCCCGATTCCCTACATAACCTACGATTCCGCACATTTTCGCTTATTTTTTCGGAGGGCAAATATACACATTTTTGGCCAAAACATTCGGCGGTAACCCTACCCTCGACAGATAATATCGTCCATTCGGTATTGTTCTCTCACAACCGATTCCAATCGGAAGCGGAGACGTTGTTACGGGCGATGTAAAGATCGCCTGTTGCGGAATCCACATAGCGTTGTCCGGCAAAATCGGGAATGCTGGTCGGGACCCCGGTGTCGAGAATCGGATCGGGGAAACTGGGATCGTTGTAATCCGCAGCGACCGAATTTCCCGACAATATGATCGGACCCGTATCCCCGCCCGCACTGTTACGCCATGTTCCGGAGGCAAGGAGCAACCCTGCAGGGAGATATTCGGCCAACAACGTCGCATTGCGTTCCGGCATGTAGTCATAAGGGCGCCCTCCATTCCAAAAACGGGCCACATCCGAAGCCTCGAAAACATAGGAGAAGAGTCTCATCGAACGAATCGTCCCTTTGAAATACCGGTTACTCTGCCCACCCAGATAGATTTTTTTCGAGTCGTAGGCGTTCAGGTTGCATTGTCCGACCCGGGAACCATTTACCCACCACGTCACAATTGACGCATTGATTGCCATCACGACAAAATAAGTCGCACCGGGCCGTATGAGGATCGAACCGGCCGGTGTCTGATTGAACTGACCAGCATACAACTTCCCGGCCGCAATATAAATGGCTGTTCCTTTGTCCGAGGAGAGACTGTCCTGCCAAAGATATTGCTGGGTAGAGACATCATCTCCGGTCGTGAACAGCAACGCAATGGTCTTCGACAACCTGTTCCACACAACGGAATCGGAAACGAAAGCGGCATCCCCTGCGAAACGACACCCCGTCGGTTTCCCCATCAGAGGAATCACTTCTCGACCGGCGGCAGCATCTACCCGATTTCGGGAAACGATCTTCGGACTTCCGGATACAGCAAGTTCGATCTCTCCCACTGTCGGACGCCAGCGATCCGACAAGAGACCGCAAGGCAGATATTCATAGATACACCCTTCCCGCAATGCTCCCGATTCGGGCAATTCATAATGCTCGGGTAACCCGTCATTCCACAATGCAGCGATCTCATCCGCCGACAAGGCATAATCGAAAAACCGACAACTCAATATGATTCCCTGCAACCTGTTCTCGTTCGAGGCATTGGCTCCCAGAGAGAAAACCCTTCGTATCTCGGTCGTAGGAGAGAAAGAGCCCATTTCGATGCTGTTCACATAGGAAGTAAACAAACCAGTAGCCGCATCATAAACCGTTGTCGTCATATAGACCATATGTGGTATGGCAGCGATCTTGTTTCCATAGAACGATCCTACGAAACCGTTTTTCACAACATCGATAAGCCAGGAGGACTGTTGCATGAGCCGCTGTTCGGTAACGACATCATCTCCCGTCTGGAAAAGCATTACCACACTTCTCGATACGCCGAGAACGGTCAGTGCGGGATTTGACGAGTAGTAGTTTCCTTCGGAGGTATCTACCCCGGCAATAGTCGGCATGACAGCAATTTCCGGTGGGATCTGATTCATCTCGACGAAACCTCTATCGTCGCGCAGGGCCACGACCGATTTTGCGATGCCACTGTCGGCCAAATCTCCCGTTCCGGTAAAAGCGGCGAGATTGTCGGCCATGGATGTAAGCGGTTTGCCGGCTTTTGTGGCCATATCCGCAGCCATGGACTCCCGTACCGCATCGGCAGCTTCGGCCGCCGTTGTTGCCGAATTGGCAGCCGTTGTCGCAGACGAAGCGGCTGAAACGGCAGCGGCTGCAGCATCGTCGGCCAGTGATGCGCTTTCGAGTGCTGCCGCTGTCGCTCCTTCGGCGGCTTCGACAGCTTCATCCATCGTTTCCAATGCCGACTCGGCCGGTTGGCGGAGATAGGCCAGGAAGTCCTCTTCCGTCCCGGAATTTCCTTGAGCCAACCATATCTGATATGCACTTAACCCATCCAGTCCGATTCGTTCGGCATAACCGAAAGCATGTTCGATTTTCAGTGTCGGGGCAACCGTTGCTCCGCTATTCGTTATATTCCCCATATCCGTTTTTTTTCAAATCGTTCAACACAAAGAGTTCGTTTCGAAAGGTACGACGTGCTGCGGTGGCCCTGTGTGTATAGGTTACCTCGACCGAACACCGTCCGGCAGGCAATATTGCGGTTTCCGAGGCAGGGAGATTAATGCCGGCTTTCGTTGCG
Source organism: uncultured Rikenellaceae bacterium (assembly GCA_949284665.1). Classification (GTDB taxonomy): domain Bacteria; phylum Bacteroidota; class Bacteroidia; order Bacteroidales; family Rikenellaceae; genus Tidjanibacter. The sequence goes on from CASDWR010000012.1 coordinate 4,245, forward strand.
GCAAGGATCATGACAGGCAACATGTCCCGACGATGGGACGAAGCCCTTACGACTCCGGTACGACCGTACACGAAAAAAGAGGCATCGATGTCATACTCCTCGAGCGATACGTCATCGCCCGACACATTGATTTCAAGGGCGATGTCATCGCCCCGAAAAAAAGATGGCAATACATTCATGGTACAAACTTCAAGATGATAAAACAGGTATCACGACAATATGGTATCCCCGCATTCGTGTAACGGGGTGACGCCGCAAGATAACGAAATCCCCACCGGTCAGCATTCCACAAAAACGGAATAACCGCCGCCGTACGACAAGAAAAATGTACGGGAATCATCCGCCGAGCCTATACGAAAGGGGTATTTGAAAGGCTGAAAAGACAAAATTCCGGTATCGAGATGGGAATACCAGAATTTTATTGTTATTTTTGCCGGGATTGATTTTGTGAGTTATGGATAAACTTTTTATTTTCGACACCACGCTCCGCGACGGGGAACAGGTTCCCGGTTGCCAGCTCAACACCCGCGAGAAGATCGAAGTGGCGAAATTGTTGGAGAAATTGGGCGTGGACATCATTGAAGCCGGCTTTCCTGTTTCGAGTCCCGGCGATTTCAACTCGGTTATAGAGATTTCGAAAGCCGTAACAGAACCTACGATTTGTGCCTTGACCCGCGCCGTGAAACGGGATATAGACGTTGCCGCAGACGCATTGCGATATGCCCGGCGGAAACGCATCCATACGGGGATAGGCGTTTCTCCTCAACACATTTACGACAAATTGCGTTCAACACCCGAAAAAGTTATTGCCGATGCCACCGATGCGGTGACGTACGCGAAACGATATGTCGAAGATGTGGAATTTTACGCCGAAGATGCCGGACGTGCGGATCCTGTCTATCTTGCACGGATTGTTGAAGCGGTGATCGGTGCGGGAGCCACGGTGGTCAATATCCCGGACACGACAGGCTATTGCCTTCCTTCCGAATACGGAGACATGATTAAATATCTGCGTGAGAACGTTTCGAACATCGACCGTGCAATTATTTCCACACACTGCCACAATGATTTGGGGATGGCTACGGCCAATACGGTAAGCGCTGTCCTCAATGGAGCCCGTCAGGCGGAAGTGACGATCAACGGTGTGGGCGAACGAGCCGGGAATACTGCCTTGGAAGAGGTTGTAATGACTTTGCGCTGTCACCGGGAACTCGGTATCGACACTTCAATCAATACACGGTTGATTACCAAGGCTTCGCATCTGGTATCGAGTCTGATGAACATGCCGGTACAACCCAACAAGGCCATCGTGGGACGGAATGCATTCGCTCACTCTTCGGGCATTCACCAGGATGGTGTTCTCAAACAGCGCGAGACCTATGAGATTATCGATCCCAAGGATGTAGGGATCAATGCTTCGCTTATCGCATTGACGGCACGGAGCGGTCGGGCTGCCCTTGGTCACAGGCTCGAACTGTTGGGGCATAAGTTGCGCCGCAGCGAACTGGATGATATCTATAAGAAATTCCTCGATCTTGCCGACAAGAAAAAGGAGGTACACGATTACGACCTGCTTTACCTGGTAGGCGACACGGTTCGCCTGAAGAATCAGAGCATTAGCTTGAAGTTCATGCAGGTCACTACGGGCACACTGGTTCCGACAGCCACGATCGTTCTGAAGTTCGGAGATCACGAACGTATGGCGACCTCGACCGGCAACGGGCCGGTGGACGCAGCAGTATCGGCCATCAAATCACTCATCAACGAAAAAGTGACGCTCACCGAATTTCTCATGCAGGCCATGACCCGTGGGTGCAATGACGTAGGCCGGGTACATGTACAGGTTATGTGCGGCAATCGGGTAGCCCATGGATTCGCTGCCCATACAGACACTACCCGTGCCTCTGTCGAGGCTTTTCTGGATGCACTGCGCATATTGAAGGTTACGGAAAAACGAGAGGAATAGGAGATTGGATCGACGACAAACCTGTGACGTCGATCACAGAGATTTGAATCATGGGAAAAACACTTTTGGACAAAATATGGGACGCGCATACGATCCGTACCGAAGAAGGGGGCCGATGCGTGCTCTACATTGACCGACAATACATTCATGAAGTAACGTCACCCGTAGCGTTTGCAGGGCTTGCCCGTCGAGGTATCGGCGTAGCCCGGCCTTTGCAGAGCACGGCAACGGCCGACCACAACATTCCTACTTGGGACCAACACCTGCCTATCGAAGACCCTTTGTCACGTAATCAAGTGGCGACTCTCGAACGGAATTGCCGGACACACGGCATTGAACTTTTCGGCATGGGCAATTCTCGACAAGGTATCGTACACATCATCGGACCGGAACTGGGACTTACCCAACCGGGAATGACGATCGTATGTGGAGACAGCCACACATCGACCCACGGTGCTTTCGGCGCGGTAGCCTTCGGCATCGGTACGGCGGAGGTGGAAATGGTATTGGCCAGCCAATGTCTGATCCAATCCAAACCTCGTGCAATGCGCATCACGGTAGACGGCCGTCCGGGTCCCGGAGTCGGGGCAAAAGATATAATTCTTCATATCATATCGAAAATTTCGACATCCGGCGGCACGGGCCATTTCATCGAATTTGCCGGTGAGGCGATCCGATCGTTGAGTATGGAGGGGCGGATGACGCTGTGCAACATGAGCATCGAATGCGGAGCCAGGGGCGGATTGATTGCTCCGGACCAGACCACATACGACTACCTGAAAGGTCGCGAACGGGTTCCGGTCGATTTCGATGCCGCAGTAAATCGCTGGAGTTTGCTTTACAGCGATTCCGACGCCCGTTTTGACAGGGAGTTCCATTTCGACGCAGCCGAAATCCGACCGATGATTACCTATGGGACCAATCCGGGAACCGGGATAGCCATTACGGAAACCATTCCTGGAAATGCTGATCCAAAAGGGTTGGAGTACATGGGATTCAAAACGGGTGAACGGTTGATAGGCAAACCTGTAGATTATGTATTCGTAGGCAGTTGTACCAACGGCCGGATCGAGGACATACGTCTGATGGCCCATCTGGTTCGCGGTCGTCGGAAAGCACCCGGTGTAACGGTTTGGATCGTTCCGGGTTCAAAAGGGGTGGAAGCCCAGGCACGATCGGAAGGTCTGGACAGGATTTTGTCGGAAGCGGGTTTTGAACTCCGTCAACCGGGATGCTCGGCCTGTCTGGCCATGAATGCGGACAAGGTACCCGCCGGAAAATATGCGGTATCCACCTCGAACCGGAATTTCGAAGGCCGGCAGGGTCCTGGAGCAAGAACACTCCTGTCGGGGATTCCGGTAGCGGCAGCAGCAGCCATTTGCGGGAGCATACAAGATCCGCGAGAAGTATTCAACCTGTAAAAAACATCTACCATGTCCATACCTAAATTTACCACACTCGACAGTCGGGCCGTTCCGATCAGGAACGAAAACATAGACACCGATCAGATCATTCCGGCCCGGTACCTGAAAGCTGTCGAACGGACAGGATTCGGAGAGAATCTCTTTCACGACTGGCGATACGACAAACAAGGACGGGCGATCGCGCAATTTCCGCTCAACGACCCTCGCTATACGGGAGAAATTCTCGTCTGCGGGAAGAACTTCGGTTGCGGGTCATCACGCGAACATGCGGCTTGGGCAATCTTCGACTATGGATTCCGGGCTGTTGTTTCGAGTTTCTTCGCCGACATTTTCCGCAACAATGCACTCAACAACGGATTGTTGCCAATACAGGTAAGTGAAGGGTTTCTCGCAGAGATTTTTGGGGAAATCGAACGAAATCCGGAAGCACGATTCGAAGCGAATTTGATCGACCGGAGTTTTGCGATTCTATCCACCGGTCGATGTGAACACTTCGATATCGACGCATATAAAAGAAGATGCCTGCTCAATGGATACGATGATACGGACTATTTGGTGAGTATTCGTCCGGAGATTGAAGCATACGAGGCGAACCGGATAATTTGAAACATCATTTCATCCCGAAAACGAGACCAGCCGCGACAGGGTCTATCGGAGGGAGGATAAAATTTCCGTACGGGACAAAATTGACAAAAAGATCGAACTGAAATTCGACAAAACAAAACCGCAACATCATGGAATTCAAGATAGCACTATTGCCGGGAGACGGCATCGGTCCCGAGATTGTCGGAGAAGCCGTAAAAGTATTGAACCGTATCGGGGAAAAGTTCGGGCACCGTTTTCTTTATACTCGTGCCCTTGTCGGCGCGTGTGCGATCGATGCGACCGGCGATCCATACCCGGATGAGACGCATGCGGTTTGTCTGGATTCGGATGCAGTGCTTTTCGGGGCGATAGGTGATCCCAGGTACGACAATGATCCCTCGGCATCCGTACGTCCGGAACAGGGGCTTTTGCGCATGCGTAAATCGTTGGGGCTTTTTGCAAATTTACGTCCCGTATCTCTTTTCGAGACACTGATCGACCGATCTCCGTTAAAACCGGAGATCGTACGTGGTACAGATTTTATATGTGTCCGCGAACTGACCAGCGGTATTTATTTCGGGAGGCCGCAAGGACGCAGTGAAGACGGCAACCGGGCTTACGACACATGTGCCTACACCCGCGAAGAGGTGGAACGAGTTGTCCGTATGGCTTTTGAACTGGCCCGGGAACGGCGTCGGAGACTGACCGTCGTGGACAAAGCCAATGTACTGGAAACATCCCGGCTGTGGCGGGAAGTGGCACAGGGAATGGCACCTTCATATTCCGACATAACATTGGAATTCATGTTTGTAGACAATGCAGCCATGCAAATTGTCCGACAGCCGACCCATTTCGACGTTATCGTTACAGAGAATCTTTTCGGTGATGTACTGACCGATGAAGCAAGCGTCATCAGTGGGTCCCTGGGCATGCTGCCATCCGCAAGTCTCGGATCGGAAGTGGCACTTTTCGAGCCCATACATGGCTCCTATCCGCAAGCGACAGGAAAGAATATTGCCAATCCACTGGCTACCATTCTCTCGGCAGCCATGATGCTCGATCACCTCGGGTTGACTGTCGAGGGGACCGCCGTTCGCAATGCGGTCGATCGGACCCTTAAGGAGGGAGTGGTTACCGAAGACCTCTGTTTGCCTGGACAACGGGCTTTTTCAACTTCGGAAGTCGGCGACAACGTTTGCGGTGGACTCTGACACCGCAA
>CASDWR010000013.1 GCA_949284665.1 uncultured Rikenellaceae bacterium
CCGGAATTCGTCGAAGATGCTTCCGCTGGTTTCGAAATCGCCCATTTTGTAGTAGGCAGAACCGGAGTAGAAAGAGATGGTGTCATCCCTTGTCGTAAAATAGGGTTTCACCTCCTCGAACAGTTGGAGCGCCTTTTCGTATTTGTTTGCGCTGTAATATTCCAGAGCTTTTTGGTACATGAGCTCCATATCGTTGCTTTTCAGGATCTTGTTGTAAGCACTGCATCCTGCGAAGACGGCTGTTGCGATCAGCATCACGATCCCACTGGAAATCCTTTTCGTCATAATAGTCTTACCGATTTGTGCACGCAAAACGAAATACGCGCAAAATTACATAATTTTAACGAGGAGAAAAAAAATATATTGTTTTTTTTAGAGTTCCCGGGAATAATGTGTAATTTTGCATGTTGATCTGAACCGTTTTGGAAGACGACTTCGGACTTAACGGATCATTTTACAAACTAAAATTTTTTTGCGGTGAACATTTTAAATAGAATCGAAAAGAATTCGGGCGGCCCGATCGGTCAGTACATGAAGTTCGCACACGGGTATTTCGCTTTTCCGAAATTGGAAGGGGAGATCGGTCCCAGAATGAAATTCAGGGGGAAAGAAGTACTCAACTGGAGTTTGAATAACTATCTCGGCCTGGCCAACCATCCCGAAGTGCGGAAAGCGGATGCCGAGGGTGCGGCACAATTCGGTATGGCGGCTCCGATGGGTGCGCGTATGATGAGCGGGCAAACCAAGTACCACGAGGAATTGGAACGTCAGTTAGCTGCCTTTGTGGGGAAAGAAGATGCATTTTTGCTCAATTTCGGCTATCAGGGCATGATTTCGATCATCGATTGTTTGCTTTCCCGTCGTGACGTGGTGGTTTACGATTCGGAGGCGCATGCCTGTATCATCGACGGTTTGAGGATGCATGTAGGGAAACGTTTTGTCTTTCCTCACAACGATATGGCACAGTTGCGCGTGGAACTCGCTCGGGCATCGGAGTTGGCCAAAGAACAGAATGGCGGTGTATTGGTAATCACTGAGGGTGTGTTCGGTATGAAGGGCGACTTGGGGAAACTCGATGAGATCGTTGCCATGAAAAAAGATTTCGATTTCTGCCTTTTGGTTGATGACGCACACGGTTTCGGTACGATGGGTGAGAACGGACGCGGTACAGCCGAACATTTCGGTTGTGTCGACGGCGTGGATGTCCTGTTTAATACATTCGCAAAATCGATGGCTGGAATCGGCGCTTTTGTCGCCAGCCATAAGTACGTAGTCGACTATTTCCGTTACAACATGCGTTCACAGCAGTTTGCCAAGAGCCTGCCTATGCCGATGGTGATGGGTGCGTTCAAACGTTTGGAACTCATTAAAACCCACCCCGAATTTCGCCAAAAACTTTGGACGATTACCCGCGCTCTCCAGAAAGGGTTCCGTGAAGAAGGATTCGATATCGGGGGGACACTTTCGCCCGTGACGCCTGTCTACATGAAGGGAGGCGTGGATGAGGCAACCAATCTCGTTTATGATTTGCGTGAGAATTACAATCTTTTCTGTTCCGTGGTTACCTATCCGGTAATCCCCAAGGGAGAGATCATATTGCGTATTATCCCTACGGCTGCACATACCCTCGAGGATGTAGATTACACGCTGAAGTGCTTCAAGGAGTGCCGGACAAAATTGTTGGCCGGCGAATATCAAAAACCGATGCCTTCGGTGGCAGATAAATAGAAAAGTGATCAGGTGGCCTAAAACAGAGGAGGTGGCTTTTGCCACCTCCTCTGTTGGTTTCATCACGCATTGAAGTGAATCTCCATGTCCTGGTATGTACTTTCGAATGAGGTACAATACTATCTATGGATTCGGTTGGACAAATGGTTCCCTCTCTTGTCCCTTTCCTTTCGGGACGAGTCCGTTGAAGGAGGGAGGAGAAAAGAGTATGGTCCCCGTTCCAGTCGAAGGTTCTCCACTCTATTTTTTTGCCCGGTCGAAGAAGGGATTTTTCCCGGTGCATGAAAGCGGAATCGCAAAAATGACACTGCAGCCGGGGAGCAATCCCGATTCGCGTGCCGCTACTCCGGCCGAGAACAGAACCCGATTGTCTACTCTGCGGTCAGCGGCTACCGATACGGCCGAACCGACGGCCAACCCCAAATCGTTGACATTGAAAACGCATGGTGTCGGCTGCGACAGCCGTTCCTTCTTCATGCATGACGGAAAGCCACACAGTCCACAGTCCAGGCCTCGTACGGAATGTTTGGTCCCAATCAATACTACACCTCCCGACGCTTCGATGTTATCTGCGTCGCGTAAAAAGAACTCTCCGCCCCTCTCTTTCCCGATTCGGCGCATTGCGTCGGCCAACCGGTGCAGTTCATCGGCACCGAAAAGCGATGCAATTTCGAGATGATCCACTCCACAGGCCTTCGGTGCTGTCCGTGCAGCCGCCATCATGGCTCCTGCAACTTCTCGCAATTGTTCGATGCGATTCTCTTCTTCTTTGATTATCATTTTCCCCTGTCGTTTTATCTTATGTAGACATATATATATGCTGCTCGGACTGGGCAATTTGCACGGCAATCCGGCCTGAATATATGGCCGGTTATCGATTTTTGATATAGTTATCGATCGCTTTGGCGGCTTCCCGTCCTGCCCCCATGGCCAGGATGACGGTCGCGGCTCCTGTGACGGCGTCTCCGCCCGCGAAAATACCTGGCCGGGTGGTCGAACCATGGTGGTCGGCCGTCAAACAACCGCGGCGATTGGTCTCGAGACCGCGAGTGGTAGAGGCGATGAGGGGATTGGGAGATGTGCCGAGAGCCATTACAACCGTTTCGCATTCGATTTCGAATTCAGAACCTTCTACGGTTACCGGCGATCGGCGACCCGATTCGTCGGGTTCACCCAATTCCATGCGTACGCAACGGATGGCCCGTACCCAACCCTTGTCATCCCCTAAAATTTCTACCGGATTGGTCAGCATGCGGAAATCGATACCCTCTTCTTTGGCATGGTGTACTTCTTCCGCCCGGGCGGGAAGTTCTGCCTCGGACCTTCTGTAGACGATAAATGCTTTTGCTCCCAATCGCTTGGCTGTACGTACGGCATCCATTGCTACATTCCCACCTCCTACGACGACGGTTCGCGGTCCTACGAAGATCGGTGTGTCAGACTCTTCGTCGTATGCTTTCATCAGGTTGGCACGGGTAAGAAATTCGTTGGCCGATACCACCCCGTTGAGATTCTCGCCGGGAATACCCATAAATCGCGGAAGTCCGGCTCCTGATCCGATGAAAACCGCCTCGAAGCCTTCATCTTCCATCAACGAGTCTACGGTAACCGTTCGTCCGACGATAGTATCGGTCTCAATGGTTACTCCGAGTCGTTTCACTTTTTCGATTTCCCTCCTTACGACACGTTCTTTGGGCAGACGGAATTCGGGAATCCCGTATTCGAGGACGCCTCCAGCCTTGTGAAGAGCTTCAAAAACGGTTACTTCGTAACCGAGGCGGGCGAGATCGGCAGCACATGTCAACCCCGCGGGGCCGCTTCCTATGATAGCAACCTTATGCCCGTTTCGGGTGATATGAGGCATTTCCCGCAGACCGTTTTCGAGTTCCCAGTCGCCCACGAAACGTTCCAGTTTGCCGATGGCTACAGGCTCTCCTTTGATCCCCAATACGCATGATCCTTCGCACTGTGTTTCCTGCGGACATACACGGCCGCAAATGGATGGCAGCAACGAATCTTCGGATATGATTGCCGCAGCTTCGTCCATTGCCCCTTCGCGGACCTTGCGGATGAAGTCGGGAATCCGGATCGATACGGGGCAGGTCTCCACACAACGCGGTTTTTTGCATTCCAGACAACGTGTAGCCTCCAGACGCGCCTCCTGCACATCGTATCCGTAACATACTTCTTCAAAATTGGTGGCCCGTACTTTCGGGTCCTGTTCCCGTACGGGAACTCTCGGTATCTTGTTTGCCATGATGTTTCGTCGTGATTCTGTTTGTTGTTTTTCCTGTTGCATCGTGTTGTCCGAGCATCTTGTCCGGACAACAACCTTTTGGGAGCGTTAACGGTCGAGACCGATTTTGCACCGGTGGCCAGCAGCCCGTTCTTCAGCGATTTTCCTGGCTCGTTCTTCGAGATCCCTGTACATGCCCTGTCGCCGCATGGCTTCGTCGAAGTCGACCAGATGCCCATCGAATTCCGGCCCGTCCACACAAGTGAAATAGGTTTTTCCGCCCACGCTTACCCGGCAGGCTCCGCACATTCCGGTGCCGTCCACCATAATGGAGTTGAGGCTGACGATGGTGTGGATCCCGTACTCTCTGGTCGCCAGGGCCACAAATTTCATCATAATCATGGGGCCGATGGCGATTACTTCATCGTAATGCTTTCCCTGTCTGTCGATCAGATCTTTCATCAAGGCCGTAACCATGCCTTTGAATCCTTCGCTGCCGTCGTCCGTGGTAATATAGAGGTTGCCTGCCACGCTTCTCATCTCGTCTGTCATAATAAGCATCTCCTTGGTCTTGGCTCCGATGATGACGTCGGCATCGATACCCCGTTCGTGCAGCCACTTCACTTGGGGATAGACGGGCGCCGTGCCTACACCTCCGGCAATAAAGAGTATTTTTTTGTCGTGAAGCGATTCGAGGTCTTCGTGTACGAATTCCGATGGATTGCCCAGCGGCCCGGCAAAATCGTTCAGGTACTCGCCTTCATTCAGGGCGCATATCTTGCGAGTCGAGACCCCGAGGGTTTGGATAACGATCCGTACGGTTCCTTTCTCGGGATCGTAGTCGCAGACAGTAAGCGGGATACGCTCGCCCATCTCTCCTGCCCGTACGATCACGAACTGCCCCGGCTGTGCCGAACGGGCAACTCGGGGCGCTTCAATATTCATCGACCAGATATTCTGCGCCAGTTCTTTCTTCTCTACGATTTTATACATCTCACATTTTTTATTGGCTTCTCTCACGCAGAGGGAAGAGTTCGGGTTTGAAATTTTGTAACTGCTATTTTATCTCTGCCGAGATGCGCAATTCGCGCATCGGTCGTTGGGGATCGTTGACGATCAGTGTGACGCCTCCCGCCGCGATCCCGTATCGCTCGATTGCGACATGGAACGATACGCTGACATTGATGTGCTGGCCGGGAGCGATGGCGGTTCCTTCGGTCAGGTCGCATTCCGTATCTTTTCGGGTTCTTATGTTACGTACCACCAGCGGGGAGTGTCCCGTATTGGCCAGTTTGAACACACAGATATGAGAGGAGCCGGGGGCGACTCTCCCGAAATTGTGGAATGTCGGCGAGATGGTGCATCGGGGTGCCGTATCGGCATCGACTCCACGGAAGTCGTCAACAGCGATTACGGAAGAGGTGACAGGCAGTACACTCTCACGACCGTCGGCCGAAAAGCGGATGCGGTCGGACAGTATGCCGTAAAGGGTTGCTCCCCGCAGGTCGTATGTTATTGTAATCGTCCCTTTCTCGCCTCCCTTCAGCCGGTTCGGTGCCGTGATTTTCAAGAAACCGCTTCCTGGCTCGACTGTGGTGGCAAGTTCGACTGTCCGGTCCGAATGATTGATAATTTCCAGCGTCCTCGATTTTACCTCTTCGTGTTCCATCGTGTCAAATCCCAGATGCAGCATGTTTGCCCGTACTTCACCGCTGAGGACAAAGGGATAACTCTCTTCTATGACTCGGGGTTTGGCGATTACCTTGCCGAAAAGCTGGAGGGTTACATGGTTTTTTCCGTTGTTGTAGATGACAGCCACCGGTTTTGAGAATTTTCCTTCGGCGCCGGCCGGGTTGTAGGTCACCTGAATTTCTCCACTCTCTCCCGGACGTACGGGTGCTTGCCGGAATGAGGGTGTCGTACAGCCGCAACTGACTGAAATCCGTTCTACGACGACCGGGAGGTCTCCTGTATTGGTGAAACGAAATGTGTGGGAGACCGGACCGTCGGCTTCACGGATATCTCCGAAATCCCATCCCTCCTCATCGAAGGTCATGATGCCTTGTGCAAGGACTGGTGCGGAGGCAAACGCCCATACTGTCCAAAGAAGCAATCCGATTTTGACCGAAGACCCCTTCATTTCCTAAACCCTCTCTTTCGAATCTATTTCCCGGCAAAAATATCAATTTATTTGCGATATCGCAATAGTTGTCCGTTTCCCGGGGCAAATGGGGTTGCGTTGAGGCGGGGCAGGGTGGAATGTGCTATACCGGACATCGATCGTGGTGTCCGGGGCAGGTTTATCTGTCGTCGATGTGGTTTGAGATGTGAAAAATGCATGAATCGGTCAATTTGTGTAAAAATATTTTTGCACACAAAAATATTTCACTTATATTTGCACTCCGAAACCGAAGATGATCCGAATCGTGTGAATCAAAGTTCGAACGACGGATAGGTTTGGAGGGGAAATATTCCTCAATAGCTCAGTTGGTTAGAGCACCTGACTGTTAATCAGGGGGTCGCAGGTTCAA
>CASDWR010000014.1 GCA_949284665.1 uncultured Rikenellaceae bacterium
AGGATGTGTTGCGAAAAAAAGATTAAATTTGTCGGAACAAATATCGGTTATGGACAATTTCGTTGTATCGGCGCGCAAATACCGTCCGGCCACCTTCGCCTCGGTGGTGGGTCAGACGCATATCACCTCCACGCTCAAAAATGCCATCGCCCGAAATCAATTGGCTCATGCTTATCTGTTTTGTGGCCCGCGTGGGGTCGGGAAAACGACTTGTGCCCGGATTTTTGCCAAAGCGATCAACTGTTTGAATCCCAACGACAGCGAAGCATGCAATGAATGCGAATCGTGTCGGAGTTTCAATGAAGGGCGAAGTTTCAATATCCACGAATTGGATGCCGCCTCGAACAACTCGGTGGATGATATACGAACCCTGACCGAACAAGTGCGCATACCGCCCCAGATCGGTCGTTACAGCGTCTACATCATTGATGAGGTGCACATGCTTTCGGCTGCCGCTTTCAACGCTTTCCTTAAAACTCTTGAGGAACCGCCGGCCCATGCCGTTTTTATCCTTGCCACAACCGAAAAACACAAGATCATACCGACGATTCTTTCGCGATGCCAGATATACGATTTCAACCGTATCCGTGTCGAAGACGGTGTCGAGTATCTGAAATACATTGCATCGCAAGAGGGTGTCGCTTATGATGACGAGTCGCTTCATCTGATTGCACGTAAGGCTGACGGAGGTATGCGCGATGCGTTGTCGATGTTCGACAAGGCGGTGGCTTTCTGCGGGAATTCATTGAACTTTAAGGAGGTGGCGCGAACGCTGAATGTGCTCGATTACGACACCTATTTTTCAGTGACCTCAACGATCCTTACGGGCGATTACCGACGTGTATTGTTGGCTTTCGACGAGGTGCTCCGTAACGGCTTCTCGGGTCAGATTTTTATGTCGGGTTTGGGCACCCATTTCCGGGATTTGCTCATGTGCAAGGATCCGTCAACGCAACCGTTGCTCGAAGTGACGGGTTCCGTATTGCAACGTTATCGGGAACAGAGTACGGCATGTGATACCGGATTTTTGTTCGAAGCCATTTCGTTGTTGTCGGGAGTGGATGCCGGATTCCGGACAGCCACCAATCAACGACTCCATGCAGAATTGGCTCTGATGAAACTTTGCGGATTGGGGCAAAAAAAAAACAGCCTCAAACCTGACGATGTAGCATTGCCTCCCTTGAAGACTGACGGGGAGTCGAATCCGGTTTCAAAATCGGGGAAAGATTCGAAAGGGGGTTCGATGATTTCCGGTATCAATGCGGCGGTTATGTCGGAGGGTACGGCACATTCTTCCCAGACAGTGATATCGCAAGATGGATCTGCTCCCGTTTTGGAACCTTCGCATTCCATTCCTTCGATATCGGCATCGCCTGTCCCGGGTCCGACGGTTGCAGCGGATATTCGGTTGGAAACGGTGTCGGAAAAGAGTGCGGCGAAGGAGAGAAATCGGTCTGAAGGAGAAGACGTGTCGGCCGATCAATCCGAACATGTGGAGGCCCCGATGTCACACAAGACAGTCACTCCGGCGTTCGGCAGAAAGGAACGGGAAGAGTCCAAAAACGTGGTTTCCGGTTTTTCCGTCAGCAACATTATGAACGGTGGCTCCCACGTTTCGGCCTCCGAAAACGACAATGAACCGACGATGCCGAAAGTAGATCCAGAGAGTGCCGGCAAGATTACTGCGGCTGCAACACTCTTTTTGGATAAACTGACGGCCTATCGACCGCGATTGAAACCTTTTTTCGAGGGGATGGAAGTGGCTGGTAATACGATAACGGTGACGGTCCCGACCGAACTGTTGAAAGAGGATATCATGCGTAACAGCAATGAGATCTTGTCTCTTCTGTGTCGCACGGCGGGAGTGACTGGTCGGGTCGAATTGAAAGTGGATTTGAAAGAGGTACCGGGAGGTGTCAGACCGATCAAACCGGAGGACAAGTATCGACATCTTGTTGCCAAGAACTCGATGCTGAATCAACTGCGGGAAGAGTTGGAACTCGAGATTGAATGATTCGTACGAAAGATCGGATTTGTTCGTAATATTTCCGTTTCTGAATATGGGATGTCTTTTGTTTGTCGTGGGATGATGGACGAGGAATTTCATGGTATAAATGTGTACGGGTTGGTTGTTCCGAATCGAGGTAAGAGGTAAAACATGTCTTTGAGAAATCACGGGATGGGGGAAGTCTGCGTATGCTTATCCGATCGGGACCGGTCGGGTGAAACGGTATGCGCAAAAGGTTCGTGAACAAACGGATACACAATATGGGTCGGCGGTTTGTGAAAAAGTACGACGATCCGGGATGAAAACAAACACGATAAAAGGGTGAATGGCTTGGAATACCTTAAAACATAACTATAAATAATTCCGAGAATGAAGAAATCTTTGATCGCTATGACTGCTCCGGCAGTGTTGTTGCCGTTGTCGTTGGTTTCGGGTGAAAAACAGTCCCCCGATGTCTTGTTTATCGCCGTGGATGATCTGAATGACTGGATTGCTCCGCTAAAAGGACATCCGCAAGTCAAAACCCCCAATATCGACAGATTGTTCTCGACAGGTATGTACTTTACGAATGCACACTCGTCATGTCCGGTCTCTACGGCGTCGAGAAATTCGTTGTTGAGTGGTTTGCACCCCGCAACCACGGGATGGTATAGTTCGACGGCGACTTTTCAAAAGAATTATGAAGAGGTGATGTCTGGCAACATGATGCTTCCCGAATATTTCCGGAATAACGGGTATGATACCTATGTTTGCGGAAAAATATTCCATAATGGGGATTGCGATTACCCGGGCAAGG
>CASDWR010000015.1 GCA_949284665.1 uncultured Rikenellaceae bacterium
CAAGCCATCTTATTTGAATAGTGCACAAAATCCTAACAAATATTAAAAATAGATATATATGATAGATATTTTGAAATATGTGATTCTGTGGATTCCCGTAATGCTTTTATCGGGAGGATGTCAGAATGAGCCAATGTCGGGAAATGACGGGTTGCCATCATTGATAGGAAAAGAACTTACGATAAGATTGGAGCCGGAAGGCTTGACGCACTTGCAGTCTGTGGAGCGGATATCGACTATAGATGACTCTTCGATCGAAGAGGTGGTCGGTTATCGTTTTTCAGAAGGCATATTCAGGGAAGCGGTTGCTGGGAAACGTGTCGAGATAGATGGCACTTTTGCTTTCTCTTTGAAGGAGTTGTCCGGTGACCTGTATTTAATAGCGAACGATGGTATTGGGATTTTTGAGATGCTTCGACCTGATGTTTCATCGGTTAATGATTTCTTGGATATCACGGCATCGACCATTGACATGACCGATCAACGAATTACTATGACCGGCCGTCTCGAAATCGAGAAACAAAACCCGGATGTTTCGACAGTCAGAATGCGGCGGGCAGTGGCACGTATCGATATTGCCTCGCACGACAGTGGTGTATTTGTCCATGATGTGACGATTCGTGGAATCGCTGATCTGGGGTATGTGAACGAGCGACGTGACCCGGGTTCTCCTGCTTTGGCCGGGAAGTCGGATTTCCGAAAATCGTATGCGGATGCTCCGTTGAAAAATAATACGGAAAAACTTATGTATCTCTGTGAGCAATCCGGAGGGGATATCATTGCTGAAGTGGTTGTTGATTTTGGAGGCGGTACACATCGAATGGTCGCGAAATTACCGTCGGCCATACTCCGTAACAAAGTATATACGCTGCACATTCATGGCAAGGGTGCTGATCTCTCCATAACGGTGGACGACGGAGGATGGGAAGAAGGGTGTTCAACGGATGCCTCTGTCGATCTTAAGGGGCTGATCGACCTGGAAGCATCGGAACTAACGGATAATGTACGGGTCAATGAGGCCTGTGACTCGGTATATGTATCGTATCAAGGAGGCAGTTTTCGGCTGGTCCTACGTGCTGAAGCCACATCTATGGTAGAAGTAGAAGGCAGTGTTCGGGGAGTCATGACAACTGTCGAGTCTTTTTCGAGGACTTTACAGCCAGTAGCGGCCATTGCCATAGTAAGTGCACGGAGAATACCTGACGAGAACAGGGCCTACCTCTATCTGGATGTACGTCGAGACAATGTATATTCCGGACGGATCGTACTTGTCTTTGAGCCGAGTCCTATACGGATAACAGGCCGTATCGAGTTTGACGAAAATGGATTATGCGACTTTGGTAGCTATGTGGAAGGAGAGTTGGGCCGGATATCTTTGCCGGATGGGAAAGTCGCCCGATTGGAATTCGATGCAGGGGAAGATCCGTGGATGAAACTTTCAGAAGATAATGGAGAGTTACGTGTATTGGGAGGGTGGAAACCCAATGATTTGAGAGCAGATGGCCGTTCGCAGGAGGGGAAGATCGTAATATCCGATACGGATGGGGCCGATGAGGAAAGCTATCGCATTCGTCGGCGTAACTGGGGGCTTCCGGTTGTCAAGATCGGGGATACCTGGTGGTGTAAATATAATTTGCGAGGGAATGTGAAAAATTTCGAGGATCAGGTTTCGATACAGACCGATCCGGCAGTAGACTCTGATTTGGCAGATTATCTCGCTACTTGTGACGAAACGGAATTGTTGAGATTGATGGGAGATCAGTATCAGGGAGGGAATCAACAAGGATTACCGTTAAAATATGACGGGACATCATTTTATCATGAGGGAATGCGTCCTGCAGGACAAAATTTCGGTACATTGGATCCCGCATATATGGCCCCAGACGGATACCAAATTCCAGATTACGATGATTATGCCCTTTTTACGGGAAGTGATAATTACAATATCGGAGGGGTTGGATCGAGGAGTTATCGAAATCGGGCAGGGCAGGAAATCGCTGTTCGTATCATGGAGCGCGATGCAACGTTTTTTGATATACCGTACGGTACGGTGTCATTTTATGAGTTCGGGTTTGGAAATGGATCTTTTGTGATATATGGTCTTGGCCATCAGTGGAGTACGACTCCAGGTAATATTTCACGAATGATGTTGTTGTTTGCTACCCATGGTAATAGTGCCAAAAGCTGGATTATGGAAGGATATGCACAAAATGATCGTCCGGGACAAAATTGGCTGAAGTTTGTCAACCAGAATTCGGCCAAAACCCGGCTTATCCGATGTGTCAAGAGTCCGGTAGAATACGTGTATAATTGAGATAATGTGTTGTATTTATATGATAGTTGGGAATATGAAAATAGATGCAGTGATGGCGGCTCTTGCGGTTGTCGGGATTGGATTGGCCGCCTGTTCTGAAACGGATTCGCATCCTGAACCGGTTGGTTCGGGTTCTTTTGTCGCCATACATTTGGCCGACTATGAGACGGCAGGCGATGAAGTCACGAATGAAAACGATTTGCTAGATATGCGGGCCTGTTTGTTCGAAAATGGATATATGACGGAGGTTTATGCCAATCCGGTAAATGAAACGTCCGGGTATGGTTTTAAACTTGACCGGGATGCGGGTACACTTTATGTGTTGACGAAAGCAACCGATATCTTCGACCTTGATGGTTTATGCAATGCCGGAATTTCCGAACAGGAGTGGTTAACCCTGACGGTTGGGACAAAGGATGGTCTTCCGATCCGCTTTTTTTCCGGAACTACCGTGTTGACAGATAAAAAAGAACATGTTGTCAAATTGTCTCGTGGCTTTGCACGATTCGATTTGCGCATTCGCACGGTCGAAGAGGTGAAGATTGGGTCACTCTCTTTTGAAGGGGCATCTCTGCATACAGGTTTGTTCGTCGGTACGAATGTTCCGGTAAAGCAGGGGACGATATCAGTAAAGCCTGATGCGCCTATAACGAAGGATACTCCAGGCGTCGTTTTTGTCTATGAACAGGAGAATCCGGAAGCCGTTTTACGTGCAGAGGTGATGATTAATGGAAAATATTATGAACTCGAAGCCGGACTTCCTGAAAAGATTCGTCGGAATTGCATATATGAGGTAACTGTGGTTAAGGAAGATGCCGATCGTGATGTACAGTTGATTGTCGAGCCCTGGGAGGAAGGTGAGGATGTCGGAATGTATCCCGATTGGGGTAGTCGGATTGTTATAGATGTCGATAATTCCGAGATTCCATCCGGTGCATTGGTTTATGATAATGGTACGGGATTGATTTTACCTCATAATTGTACGGATTTTTTATTGGCTCTGGATTGCGACAATGAGCTCGATGTTCTTCCTTTTGATACGGATGCTTTGGTGATTGAACCGATGACAGTTGTCCGTGGGGCGGAGAGGATAAATGTGTTTCGAATACGGAAACAACTTTATGTCCCTGGACGGCCGGCTGATGATATCGAACTCAGATTCAAACGGAAGGGACTGAATAATGTCTATCCGGAGGATCGAATCGTGTTGCATCTTTCCGCCAATCCTGTTAAGGTTGAAGGGGAGCTTTCGTTCGATCAGGAGACGTATTCTTTCGATTTTGAACGATATGTGGATAATGAGCTGGGGCGGTTCATAGTTCCGGCGATCAAGGAGCTCCTGGTAGAATTTGACGAGGGGGAAGATCCATGGATAAAGCTTGAACCTATTGATAAGGAGGAGGGCACTTTTCGTGTATTGGGCGGATGGAGACCGAATGATCCTACAGCGAATGGCCGGATCCAGTATGCGACATTGGTTATCCGTAATGCGGAGGACGGATCTGATCGGGAAGAATATCGAATTTCACGTCGTAATTATGGCTTGCCTGTTACATGGTTACATGGGGTTTGGTGGTGTAAATACAACGCACGCGGTAATTCCAGAGATTTCGACGATCAGATTTTAAGTTCTCAAGATCCTGCGGTAGCTGCCGGGAAGAGTGTATTCGATTATTTGAGAGATTGTACAGCTGAAGAGTTTTATCGTTTATGGGGTTGGGCATATCAGGGAGACAGTGGGATCGGAATGCGTGTTATTGAGGAGAACGGAATGGTGGGGATGGAAAATTTTTCGATGAACGTTTCTGCCCATATCAACAAGCTTCCGGCGGATGCATTGGCTCCCGACGGTTATGAACTCCCGGCGATGGAAGAGTTTAATCGGGTGTTCGATGCTGCCGATTATATCTGGATGATGTGGAGTGGAACCCATGCATTGCGTACCCCATGGGATGGACACAAAATAATCAGACGGGAGCAGAGACGGCGTAATGATATCGTTGTGGGATCGGTCTCGACACCGGATTTAATCTATGTGAGTATGTCGAGTCCCGATTTTCCCGAATATGAATCTGTGACATGGTATGGCCCCGGGGCACAATGGGATGCTGCAGGGATCAAGCATTCCAATCATTATAATAACATACTGTTTGCGGTGAATTCTCCAGAAGGAAGCGGATGGTACATGGCAGGTAATATGTCTGCACTATACATGATAAAAAACGGAGCCGGAAACAGAGATACCCGAATACTTCGTTTCAAAAAATCGCCGGTGGAGTATATATATTGAGATCGGCCGGATAAGGAGGATTATCTCTTTTTATATTGGGATTCTCATAAAGAGCGGACGATACACTACCGATAGAGTATGTGGGTTGTCCGCTCTTTCTATTCAATATTCCATGAGTCTGTATATCCGCTTCCCATTGAACGCAACGAAAAGAGGGTGATCGAAATTCCACGAGTCGGGCTTTTATGCTTTGTTTCATCAGACAAGAATGATTATCTTCGTGTGGTTGAAGAAAACTTCGGGAAGAATTAAATGGTGCGATGTCCTTAA
>CASDWR010000016.1 GCA_949284665.1 uncultured Rikenellaceae bacterium
AGTATGATCTACCAAAGCAATACCAGCGTGCTGGATGCCGTGCTCAAAATCAAGGAACAGATGGATCTGACTCCTGAGATCGAGAATATTCTCTCATTTATCAATGAATCGAAACGCGGAATCATCAAGTATAAATAAGGGGAAACGGCATTGGTCGTAATCTATACGGCAGGAGGGCTTATTTATGAGCCCTCCTGTTTTTTTTGTTCTGTGGCCGATAAATTGACCGGAAAAGAAGGAATTAACGGTTTATTTCCGTATATTTGGTTTCTGATTAATTTGTTATGGAGGGGACGAATTGGATCATTCGCGTTTGGCGTTTCTATCGGGACGGTTTTCGTAGCATGACCGTGGGACGTACGTTGTGGACGGTGATCCTCGTCAAATTATTTATCATGTTCGCCATTCTCCGGGTCTTTTTCTTCCCCGATCGTCTCGCTCGTTTCGATACGGACCGCGAGCGCGGAGATTATGTGCTGGAGCAGTTGACGAATATAAAACCATAGGCTTATGATGTTGAATTCTGCTATTGATTTCATGCAAGTGGTGGATTGGTCGCGCGCCCAGTTTGCCATGACTGCCATCTATCACTGGTTATTCGTGCCGTTGACGCTCGGGCTCGGGTTTATCATCGCTTTCATGGAAACGGCCTATTACCGAACGGGCAATGAATTCTGGAAGCGAACGACCCAGTTCTGGATGCGGCTGTTCGGTGTGAACTTCGCTATCGGTATCGCTACGGGATTGATTCTTGAGTTTGAATTCGGTACCAATTGGTCGAACTATTCCCACTTTGTGGGCGATATATT
Organism: uncultured Rikenellaceae bacterium; assembly: GCA_949284665.1. Classification (GTDB taxonomy): domain Bacteria; phylum Bacteroidota; class Bacteroidia; order Bacteroidales; family Rikenellaceae; genus Tidjanibacter. The sequence goes on from CASDWR010000016.1 coordinate 810, forward strand.
CGGGGCTCCGCTGGCCATCGAGGGAATCATGGCATTCTTTCTTGAGGCAACTTTCGTAGCCGTGATGTTTTTCGGCTGGAATAAAGTGTCCAAGGGATTTCACTTGACGGCAACCTGGATGACAGCTATCGGAGCGAATCTCTCGGCATTGTGGATTCTGGTGGCCAACGGTTGGATGCAGTACCCGGTGGGAATGACCTTCAATCCCGAGACGGCGCGTAACGAGATGACCTCCTTCTGGGATGTGCTGTTGTCGCCCGTGGCAATCAACAAGTTCTGTCATACGGTAACTTCGGCTTATGTGCTTTCTGCGGTATTCGTTGTCGGGGTGAGCGCCTGGTTTCTGCTTCGCAAACGCGAGCAGCTTATGGCCCGCAAAAGTATGATAGTTGCTTCGATATTCGGGATGGTAGCTGCATTGTTGACTGCGACGACGGGGGATAATTCGGGTAGAGTTATTGCCGAGGTGCAGCCGATGAAGCTGGCCGCGATGGAGGGTCTGTATGATGGACAACGGGGCGCAGGATTGACCATTGTCGGCGTGCTTAAACCCGAAAAGGAGCGAACCGGCAACAAAGAGGCTTTCTATTTCCAGTTTGAGATTCCGAAGTTGCTTTCCCTGATGAGTTATCGGGATGCGGATGCCTATGTGGCGGGTATCAACGATTTGGTGAACGGAAACCCTGATCAGGGGTTGCTCTCTGCACGGGAAAAAATGGAGCGGGGTCGCGTGGCAATTGATGAATTGGCGCGTTATCGTGCTGCCCGTCAACAGGGCGATGCTGCCGTGATGAAAGAGGTGGCGGCCAAATTCAGTCCTGATACACCGGAGGGGCGGGAGTTTCTGAAGAATTACTTCCGCTATTTCGGTTATGGATATTTGTCTCAGCCGAGCGATATCGTGCCGGATGTGCCGTTGGTTTTTTATAGTTTCCGGGTTATGGTGGGAGCCGGCGTGTTTTTCATTCTGCTGTTTGCCGTCAATCTTTGGCTGTTATGGAAAAAACGCGAAGAACGCTATCGCTGGTGGCTTTATGTGTCGTTGTGGTCGATTCTGCTGGCGTACCTTGCTTCGCAGGCCGGGTGGATTGTCGCGGAGGTGGGACGGCAACCCTGGACGATTCAGGATTTGTTGCCTACGGTGGCAGCTGTATCGCGGGTCGATGCCGGGTCAGTGATGGTGACCTTCTTTATCTTCGTCGCACTGTTTACAACGTTGCTGATCGCCGAAATCATGATCATGACCAAACAGATCAAAATAGGACCTAAAAACGAATAAGCCATGACTACATACGTACTTTTACAACACTATTGGTGGTTTATTATCTCTTTGCTGGGAGCATTGCTCGTTTTTCTGCTTTTCGTGCAGGGAGGTCAGGGATTGCTGTATAATGTCGGCAAGACGCCGCAGGAGAGAAATATGATAGTGAATGCGTTGGGCCGTAAATGGGAATTTACTTATACGACGCTGGTGACCTTTGGAGGGGCCTTTTTTGCCTCCTTCCCGCTGTTCTATTCGACCAGTTTCGGAGGTGCGTTTTATGTCTGGATGGCCATTCTGCTGGTGTTCGTGATTCAGGCCGTGGCCTATGAGTATCGTCGCAAACCGGGAAATTTCATCGGAGAGAGGAGCTATGATGTATTTCTGATGGTGAATGGTTTTGCAGGGACTTTCCTGCTTGGTACGGCTGTGGGAACCTTTTTTACGGGAGCCAACTTTACGGTCAATGCGATGAACCTTGCCAATGTGGGCGGAGATACGACCATCTCGCAGTGGACCACTCCGTGGCGCGGTCTGGAGGCGCTGTGCGATTATCGGAACGTGTTGCTCGGGTTATCGGTATTGTTCCTGGCTCGAGTATTGGGGGCCCAATACCTCATGAATACGATCGACGATAAATCGATCACGGGGCGTTCGCGTCGTCATCTGTGGATCAATGCCATTCCCTTTGTGCTCTGTTTTGTGGCATTTCTGGTCACTTTGCTCCTCTCTTCCGGATGGGCGGTCGATCCTGCCACGGGAGTGATATCGATTGAGCCGTATAAATATACGCATAATCTGATGGCGATGC
>CASDWR010000017.1 GCA_949284665.1 uncultured Rikenellaceae bacterium
ATATATATAAGGTATTCCGTTTTATATCTTTGACCGGTATCTGGAGGTTAGTTTGCGGGGACCAGTTTGGGCGGGGTCGTCGCAGTGGCCCCCTCGTAGCGCCAGTTGCACGGATTGTCGGAATGGGCGTCATTCCACGTGTCGATGGCGGTGTTCAGGCCTCTTTGGGCATCCTCCCAGGTAACGGTTGTGCCATCTACCTGCGTGGCTTCGCCGGAGTCGCCAGATATCCCTTGACTCAGGTTATTCGCCCAGTAGCAGCCGGTCACGGTGCCGTTGTAGTTGTATCCCGCCACGCCGCCGACCACCAGTTCTTCGTCTCCGACCCCTGGCGGACCCGTACGCCCTCGATCGTTACATATTTCTCATAATCGGCATTCAGGTAGCCCAGCCCCAGGTTGAAGTCCAGCAAGAGAGCCTTCCCCAGTGGCAGCATATATCCTCCCGTCAGACCTCCGCCTACAAGATCGCCCTGACGGCCCGTCTCCGAAAGTTTGTAGTTGAACGCTCCTGCCTTGAACATCGCGCCCATATACCATGTCCTCTTTTCCCCGAGATAATACCGCACTTCCGGAGACACCTCCCAAAGAGCATATCGCCGGTTGGCATTATCCCAACTCCACGAAGTCCAGCTGCCGTTCACTGTCAGACCCACGCGCCGGCTGATGCGCCACTCCACACCCACGTCGGGCGTCAGTGTCACCCAACGCAGCAGGTTGCCCCGCACAGCCAAAGAATACGGTTTCGCTTCCGCTTCGGCTGCCAGGCGGGCCGCCTCTGTACGCTCCCGTTCCGCCTGTTCTGCAGCCAGGCGTTCAGCTTCGGCCTTCTCGGCTGCCTCGCGAGCCTCTTCCGCCTTTTGTCTCTCAGCAGCAAGACGTTCCTCTTCGGCACGGGCTGCACGTTCCGCTGCCAATCGCTCCGCCTCTGCGCGTCTTTCGGCGGCCTGACGCTCCGCTTCCATTTCCGCCTCCGTCGGCCCGGAAGGAAGCTCTATGCGTATGGTCACGTAGTTGCCTCCTCCGGCATGATTCTTCGTAACAAAACACGCCTCCGTCAACCCTTGACGTACAATGAGTTCGGATTTTACACGGTTGGAACGAATTTTTGCCACGGATAGATTCTCCCCAACTGTGGGTTCCGATGCGCTGTATCCCTCAACATAAATAGGAATCTTGCCTCCCAGAATAAAAAAACTTATCTTGTTTCCGAGCGATATATATATTGTTGTTTTGATACTCTCTTCAGCACTTTCCCCATTATCTCGTCCTCGTCATGAGTTTCCCTCCTGTTTGCTTTCCGCACACTTCATTTTCCCGAGACAACTTCTTCCCGGGAAATGGATAGTGTTTCGATACGTTCTCTTGCGGTTTATCCTTCCGTATTTAAGTTGCGGGGGATGACCGCCATGTTCGTTATTGCTGTGTGTGGCCCGTGGCCGGCTCGGGGAATGCGACCGAATAGATGATGTGTTCCAGCCCTCGGAGAAGGTTGCGTTTGGGATATTTCGGAGAGTAGACGTAACAGTCGATCGTCACGACATTGCTCGTATTCGCATCGAGCGTTGAATAACTGACCATCGGCCCGCCCATAAAATCGTTTTCAACGTCCCAAAATCCGCGCATTTCGCTCCAAAGGCGCCCGTTGATCCGCAGGTAGCGCACCTCGGGTTCGAACTCCTTGGCCGTTATCATGTATGATCCTTCCGATGGGCCCGGTATTTTCGCGGCAAACTCGTTGCGGCGGGCAACCAACCCCTTTACTTCCAGGTCTTCACGGTTGCGATAGGGTGCACTGTAAATGAACAAGCCCTGGCTTGCTGTCGGATATTCGTTCGATATCCAAATGAAATCGTTCCCGATCCTGTTCCGCAACTTATATCCGCGGGGGATGTCGATCTTCATACCGAACATCTCGTATATGGTCTTTTCAATCGAGGGTTCCTTGTACTTTTTCGCCGCAGCCAGATTCCGGTTCCGTTCCGTGATCTCATACAAATCGAGCAATTGTTGGCGATTTTCCGAAAGATATTCCGTCAGGGCCTGTTCAGAGGGGGCTGTGACGGTAGCGATAATTTGGGGTGAGGCATATACGTCGTAGGCAGCGACAGTATTCGCTTTTTCCTGATCGGGGTCCACTTTCACAATGAGGATGTTCCTGTGTTTCTGCAGAAATCCGGTGAGTTTCGAAGGAATGATCCGTATCATCGAAAACCAGGGTTCTTCCTGATTGAGAACAGGAATCGGTTGCAGGAAAATGTGACGGAGCGTGTCGCCTGTGGCTCCTTCCCATAGCGTCTGCGGTACGGCAGCCAGCAGTTCGTAAGGAGACCCCGTCGCATCAGCGGTGAAAGAGGCGGTGTTGCCGCCGCAACCCGATAACCCGAAAATCAGACACGTCCCAACGGTCAAACCCAGGACGAATTTCGTAATCAATGATTTCATATACATGTTATTCCGATTAATCATAGGGATGTCTTTACAAAGGTAGGAAATTTTCTTTGTTTTCCCGCAAATGGTCTTAACTTTGCACTCACAGAAGCAAATATCGCGAGCCTTTATGTTTTTTAGACCGAAATCGCTGGATGTTTTCAAATTGTTGCTTCCCGATATGACCTGGGAGGTGGCCGGTGAAGAACGCAATGTCTTTCTTACGTTCGACGATGGCCCTACGCCCGGCATTACCGAGTGGATTCTCAAGGAACTTTCCAAGTACGATGCCAAAGCTACTTTTTTCTGTTTGGGGAAAAATGCCGAACAATATCCAGATCTGCATGAAAAAATCGTGGCGGCAGGGCACAAAATCGGAAACCATTCATACAGCCACCAGAAAGGGTGGGGCGTTTCGTTGGAACGCTATGTGGAAGATGTGGATTTTGCCAATCAGTTGCTTCGATCGGATCTCTTCAGACCCCCTTACGGACGAATCACCAAAACACAGGCACGTGTGCTTTCTGAACGCTATCATTTGGTAATGGGAAATATCGTGAGCGAAGATTACAGCCAGTTGGTTTCGCCGAGGCAGTGTCTGCACAACGTAACGGAACATGTCCGACCGGGTTCGATCGTTGTTTTTCACGATTCGATCAAGGCTTACAGAAACATGCGTTATGCCTTGCCCAGAACGCTCGAATATTTGAAAAAGAACGGAATGGCCTCTGCTGTCCTGGAACTTTGAGTTTTTGTCATGATGAGACGAATCGTTGTTGCCGTCAGCGGTGCGAGCGGATCAATTTACGCACGGAAACTGCTGGAATCGTTGGTTCGGGAGCCGAACCTTGAGGAGATCGCCCTGATCGTCAGCCGAAACGGCGAGGCCGTTGCCGCATGGGAGGGTGAAATGGAACGGATTCGGGAAATTGCCGAAATTTCTCCGCTCGTGAAACGCTATGCATGGGATGAGATGTTTGCTCCCCCGGCATCCGGCTCGTCGGATTATGATGCCATGGTGATCGTGCCTTGTTCGGCAGGCTGTGCCGGACGTATCGCGGGAGGGGTTTCGTCCGACCTGACGGGAAGGGCCGCAGATGTGGTGCTCAAGGAACGGAAACCCTTGATTCTGGTATTGAGAGAGTCCCCGTTCAGTACGATTCATTTACGCAACCTGACCATGTTGTCCGAAGCCGGGGCCGTAATTGTACCCGCATCCCCCTCTTTTTATTCCCGTCCGGCCGATATCGAGGAGTTGTGCGCTTCGATTACCGAACGAATTTTGAAAATGCTCGGCAGTGATTCTCCGCGTTATCGCTGGGGAGAATAATGAATCGTCGGGCCCCGGACCGATATTTTCATTTTTCGAGAAAAACGACTAACTTTGCCACAAGAAAATAAAAACACAGCAAAAAAATCATAGTTTGTAAAAAATATGGCAACAGCAGCAGATGTAAAGATCGGCATGTGCATCGATATGGACAACAAAACTTTTTTGGTTGTCGATTTCCAGCACGTAAAACCGGGTAAGGGCCCAGCTTTTATCCGTACGAAACTGAAAAATCTCGAAAACGGAAGGACCATCGACAAGACTTTCTCGTCTGTGAGCGAACGGATTGAACCTGTCCGTGTGGAACGTCGTCCTTACCAGTTTACGTACGAGGATGAACTCGGAGTGCATCTGATGCACCTCGAAACGTTCGAAGAAATTACTATTCCGAAAGAATTGATTCTCAATGCCGATCTGATGGTCGATGGACAAGTGTTGGAAGTGATGTTCCACACGGAAAAGGAAATTGCTCTCACTGCAGAACTTCCCCCGATCGTCGACATGGAGGTTACATATACCGAACCTGGTGTAAAGGGTGATACGGCATCGACCAATTCGCTCAAGCCTGCTACGGTCAATACCGGAGCCACCATCAAGGTGCCGTTGTTTATCAATACGGGCGACAAGATTCGTGTAGACACTCGTACGAGAGAGTATTACGAACGTATCAAGTAAGCATTGATAAGGTCGGACTTTTTACGGGCCGCGGTCTCCAACGAAGACTGCGGCCCGCTATTTTCACCGGTCCGGTCGGGTGTCGGCCACTTTGTTCGAAAGAGATCGCTCCCGGAGGAAGGGGAAAAATACGGATCCTGCCGGGAGAAAAAGATAAAAGAGTCTGGCGGCATGCGGGAAACGGATAGGAGGGAGAAAGGAGAGGGACTTCCAGTTTGGGACGGGTATACTTTTTGACGACCCTCCCGATCCCCTTGCGACCGATTTATCATCGGAACGATTGCAACCGGCCAGTCGGAAATTTCCGTTTCGACGAAACCCAATCTGAAGATGATGCGGCGGAGAGAGACTCTCGAATCCGTGTCAGTCGGCAGTTTCGATACCTCGTTTGGCTACAGCAAGGGTAACGATACTTACCGGTGTGTCGGGCAGTTGTTCGTTGAACAAACGGGCACAGGAGACGATCGTCGCTCCGGTGGTCAGTACATCGTCCACCAGCAGAATATGCCGGCCTGCCAAGCGTTCGGGTCGGCGCAGTCGGAAGGCCTCTTTTACATTGTCCCATCTTTCGGCGTGCGATTTATGGGTTTGGCTGGCATTGCGGCGGGAGCGTACGAGGGTGCGGGTATCGACATCGGCATGCAGGTGACGGGCGATGCCGCGGGCTATGTATTCGGCCTGGTTGTATCCGCGGGTGAGGAGTTTGCTTCGGTGAAGCGGTACGGGAATAATGATCTCCACACCGGAGTAAAGACCGCAACGGGCCAGTTCGCTGCCGAACCACTCTCCCATGTCGAGTGCCGAACGCCATTTGCCGTGGTATTTGAATCCGTGGATCATGCGCCGAAAACCGCTGTCATGTATAAAGAAGAGAAACGACGAAGCGTTCACGAACTTGATTTGTCCCCAAAATTTTCGGGCCACAGGATTGTCCGGGGTTTTCCAGTATTCCGTCAAAGGTGCTTCGTGACGACAGCGTGTGCATATCAATTCGTTCCCTTCGGGAAGGATATTGCCGCATGTCGGACATACGGGTGGGAAAAAGAGTGAAATCAGGTCTTTGATAGGGTTCATCGGGGAGAAGTGGGGCAGACGGTAAATGTTCGAATTATTGGGGGTCTACGTTGATGGATACGAATATTTTGCGGAATCGTTCGTCAAGGCTCCAATCCCGCAAGATATTTGCAAGTGTCCGTTTGGCCTCGGCAAAAGATTTTTTGCGTTCTATCTTGAGCAGTACGTTCATCAGCCATTCTCCTCCGATTCGCTCGACAACCGGTGTGTGTGGACCGAAAACCCGGTTCCCGAAATGGTTGCGCATGTCGCGGACCAGCATTTCTGCACCGATGGACAGTAATTCGTGATCCCGATGCTTGAGTGAAAGGCCGATGAGCCTGCTGAATGGCGGATAAGAGAAGATTCGTCGTTCAGAAAGCTGGGTACGGACCATCTCCTCGTAATTCTCTTCGCGTACCTGTCGGATTACCGGATTGTCGGGTTGGGCGGTTTGTATGATCACTTCACCGCAATCGTCCGTACGACCTGCTCTGCCGGCAGCCTGCATCATCTGTTGGAATGCTCTTTCGGATGCCCTGAAATCGGGATAGTTGAGTAGATTGTCGGCATTCAGAATTCCCACAAGCGATACTCCAGGGAAATCGAACCCTTTGATGATGATCTGGGTTCCGACGAGAATGTCGATTTTCCGGGCGGCGAAATCGGAGACAGTCGTTTCGAATTTGCGTACCGAAGTTGAAGTATCCCGGTCGAGTCGTGCGATACGGGCATCTGGAAACAACCGGTGCAACTCCTCTTCGATTTTTTCGGTCCCGAAACCACAAGGTTTCGGAGCGTCGGCATGACATTCCGGACATCGGATCGGAAGCGGAGCCGAATACCCGCAATAGTGGCATCGCAAAACCCCTTCGTTTTTATGCAGGGTGAGCGTGACACTGCATTGCGGACAACGGGCCGTCCAACCACAGCGGACGCATTCGACATAAGGTGCGAAGCCTCGCCTGTTCTGGAAGAGCATGATCTGTCTTCCGGCGGCCAACGTTTCGCCGATGCTGTCGAGCAGGATCTTGTTGAAGTGGGTTTTGCGTTCCCCCCTTTTTGCCGCACGTATCGTATCGGAGACAATGATATGTGGCAATCGGGCCGAACCGTATCGTTCGGTCAGGCGGACCAGTCCGTATTTCCCGGAACAAGCGTTGTGAAAACTTTCGATAGAAGGCGTTGCGCTGCCCAACAAACAGCGGGCACCGAAACTCCGGGCAAGCCATACGGCACAGTCTCGGGCGTGGTAACGCGGTGCCGAGTCGGTCTGTTTGAAACTCGAATCATGCTCTTCATCCACGATGAGGAGACTCCGGGTCGGAAAGGGCAGGAAAATAGCTGATCGGGCACCGAGAACCAAATATCCGCCTTCGTCCCGATTCAATTTCCGGTAGATTTCGGCGCGTTGACGGTCCGTCAGATGCGAATGGTAGGGAATCACACGATTGCCGAAAACCGCCTGAATCCGGCGTACCAGTTGAGCAGTCATGGCGATTTCGGGAACCAGATAGAGCACCGAATGTCCTGTTTCAAGTTCCCGGGCGATCAGGTGCATGTAGATTTCTGTTTTCCCGCTTCCGGTTATACCGTGTAAAAGTACGCATGCCTTGTTTTGAAAGAGCCTCGAAATTTCCTCTTTGGCCTCTCGTTGTCTCTCGGTTAAGGAGGGAAGTGTGGGGGGTAGAGCCTGGAGCCTCCCATCCGTTGCGGGAGATTCGCGGTCGACAGCGACGAGAATGCCGCGTTCGATGAGTTTGCGAATATTCTCGGGACGCACGTCGAGGCGTTTCATCGGAATCTCTCCGTCGAAGAGCTCTTCTTCAGGGAGTAACCCACAGAATGCGATAAGGGCGGCTTGTTGGGCCTTTGTACGGGCGAGGGAGTCGATTGTTTCGTTCAGCCGGGTCGGGTTGTCGATCCCAGGGGCCAGCGACAGAAAACGTTCTCTGCGAGGTTTGAAATTATCTTGAAAAAACTCTTCGTCCGAGAATCCCGATGGTTTGAGTGCTGAAGGCAGCGCAAAACGCATCACATCACCCAAAGAACACATGTAGTATTCACTCAACCATTCCCAAAAAGCCAACTGTTCGGTAGAGACCAGCGGCCGGTCCCATACGGGCGCTCCGGTCTCCCGTATGTTTCCGTAGGATGGGGGTTTCGTATGAATTCGGTGGACAATACCCAAATAGATTTTTCTCGGTCCGAGAGGTACGGAGACGGCCATGCCCGGAACCAGAATTCCCGACAGATCCTCCCTTATCCGGTAGGTATATCCGGAACCGGACAGTGGCAGAATGATATCGGCAAAAAGTTCCATCGAAAAGATTTTTTCCGAGGAGTCGGGCAATATCCCGGCCCTCCCCGACAAAGATAGTTTCTATATTTGGAAAATCGTTTGAATGCGGAACTTTACAAAGCGATTTTTTTTGTTCGATTCACGGAAAAAAATTAGCTTTGCACCATTCGAAAGGCTCTGTTGATAAATGATGAATGTGAAAATTTCAGGGACATCGATTCGAAAAACGCTTAAAGAGTATCTGTTCATTACCATCGGCGTATTTATCTATGCATTCGCATGGGTGGGGATTATTGTGCCGGCGGATGGAATCGGCGGAGGTGCGAGTGGCTTTGCATTGTTGGTGTATTATGCGACCGGCGGTGTGAATGGGGGTGTGCCGATCGGTATCTCGTTTTTTCTGATTAATGCCGTACTGTTGATTGCGGCTGGGTTTATCCTCGGGGCGAAGTTCGGGGCCAAGACCATTTATTCGATCATTATGATCTCGTTGGCCATGAGCTTTTTCCAGAGTTTTTTGCCTGACAATCTCTTCGATCTGGGCGGTGACAAGTTGTTGTCGGCCATATTGGGAGGAGCCGTTTCAGGTATCGGAGTAGGCTTGTGTCTGATGCAGGGAGGCAGTACGGGCGGATCCGATATTGTAGCGATGATCGTCAACAAATATCGTAACGTCAGTTACGGCAAGGTAGTCATGGCGACCGATTTTACGATCATCGGCTGTTCTTATTTCATTTTCGACAGTATTTCGACCGTCATTTATGGTTATGTGCTTGTCGCTACCTTCAGCTACACGGTCGATGCCTTGTTGGCCGGGAACAAGCAGTCGGCACAGATTTTCATCATGTCCGAAAAATATCAGGAGATTGCCGATATGGTGACAGGTTCGTTGCATCGTGGGGTTACCATCCTCGACGGAACCGGTTGGTATACAAAAAAACCTGTCAAGGTGGTAATGGTCGTTTGTCGCAAGACGGAAGCCAATATATTGCTCAAACGGGTCAAGGAGTTCGATTCAAATGCTTTCATCACCATGGGCAGTGTCATGGGTGTGTACGGACAGGGGTTCGATACGTTCCGCAAGTGACGCCTTTTATCGGAATCATCGGCGAGAAAGAAGAACAAGGAGAAAAAGAGAAACATGAAAGAGATCAAACGTTATTTGGTGACTTCGGCTTTGCCCTATGCCAACGGGCCCGTCCATATCGGACATTTAGCCGGAGTGTATGTCCCATCGGATATTTATGTGCGTTATCTGCGCTTGAGAGGACGGGATGTGATTTGGGTTTGCGGCTCGGACGAACACGGTGTGCCCATTACCATCAAGGCTCGCAACGAAGGGGTTTCGCCGCAGGATGTGGTTGACAAATATCACGCCCTCATCAAGGATTCGTTCCGGAGGCTGGGAATCTCGTTCGATATTTATTCGCGAACCACTTCCCCCGTCCATTACCGGACCGCGTCGGATTTTTTTCGCACGCTCTATGAAAAAGGGGAGTTTACGGAAGCGACATCCATGCAGTATTACGATTGCGAAGCGGAGACCTTTCTTGCTGACCGTTATATCATGGGAACCTGTCCCCATTGCGGATACGATCGAGCATATGGCGATCAGTGCGAAAAGTGTGGCAGTACGCTCAATCCGACCGATCTGATCGAACCCCACAGCACCATTACAGGATCAGTCCCTGTCATGCGCGAAACCCGCCATTGGTATCTGCCGCTCGACAAACATGAAGCATTCCTCCGCCAGTGGATTCTGGAAGGGCATAAAGAGTGGAAAACCAATGTGTATGGACAATGTAAAAGCTGGCTCGATCTGGGGCTTCAGCCGCGTGCCGTCAGCCGCGATTTGAGTTGGGGTATTCCTGTCCCGTTGGAAGGAGCCGAAGGGAAGGTTCTTTATGTGTGGTTCGATGCTCCGATCGGTTATATATCCGCTACCAAGGAGTTGACCCCCGACTGGGAAAAGTATTGGAAGGATGAGGGGACCAAGATGGTTCATTTTATCGGGAAAGACAACATCGTTTTCCACTGCATCGTCTTCCCGGCCATGCTTCGGGCCCATGGCGGTTATATCTTGCCCGACAATGTGCCTGCCAACGAGTTCCTTAACCTTGAGGGGGACAAGATATCCACTTCGCGCAATTGGGCCGTATGGCTCAACGAATATCTGGACGATATGCCCGGCAAGGAGGATGTACTTCGGTACGTGTTGTGTGCGAATGCTCCGGAGACCAAGGACAACGACTTCACGTGGAAGGATTTTCAGGCCCGTAACAACAACGAATTGGTGGCCGTATTGGGGAATTTCGTGAATCGCGCGTTGGTGCTTACGGGGAAATATTTTGAGGGACGAGTTCCCGCATGCGGTGAACTGACCGATTACGACCGTCGCACGCTTGCGGAATTGCCCGAGATCAAGAAGGCGCTGGAAAACGATATTGAGAATTACCGTTTTCGGGAGGCACTCAAGGAAGCGATGAATTTTGCACGTTTGGGCAACAAGTATCTTGCCGATACCGAACCGTGGAAGATATTTAAAACCGATCCCGGACGGGTGGCGACCGTGTTGAATGTCGCATTGCAGATTACGGCCACATTGGCGACGGCAATCGAACCCTTCATGCCGTTCACTTCGGAAAAAATCGTGCGGATGCTCGGTATTGCCCGTCCCCGGTGGGATGACCTGGGACGAACCGATCTGTTGGAAGTCGGGCACGTTATCGGAACCCCCGAGTTGCTTTTTGAAAAAATCGATGACGATTTGATCGAGATACAGTTGCGTAAATTGGCGGATGCCAAGGCTGCGAATTTGGCACGGGAAACACCCGTCGAACCACAGAAAGAGACCATCGTTTTCGACGATTTTCAAAAAATGGATATTCGCATGTCGAAGATATTGGCGGCCGAGCGGGTACCGAAAACCAAAAAACTACTCAAGTTGACGGTCGATACGGGTATCGACAAACGTGAAATCGTGTCGGGTATTGCGGAATATTACGCTCCCGAGGATTTGATCGGGCGTCAGGTACCGGTACTCGTCAACCTGGCCCCCCGCGAATTGAAAGGGATTGTGTCGCGTGGCATGATTCTCATGGCCGCGGATGCTGCCGGTAAACTCATTTTGCTGAACCCGGCCGACGAAACGACCAATGGAGCGGTCGTCGGCTGACAACTATAAAATGACGAAATGCTATGAAGGAGTTAAACTGGAGCGGTCTCGGTTTTGGCTATGTCAAAACGGACTACAACGTAAGGTGTGCATGGAAAGACGGTAAATGGGGAGAGGTTACCGTGACGAACGACGAATATATCCCTATCCATATGGCGGCTACCTGCCTCCATTACGGACAGGAAGCCTTCGAGGGATTGAAAGCATTCCGTGGCAAGGACGGCAAGGTGCGTCTTTTCCGTGTGGATGAAAATGCAAAACGGCTACGGTCGTCGGCCGACTACCTGTTGATGGAGGCTCCGTCTGAAGAGCTTTTCACCGAAATGGTGATCAAGGCTATTCAGGCCAATGCACGTTTTATTCCGCCTTATGAATCGGGTGCATCGCTTTATGTCCGTCCGTTATTGATCGGTACGGGAGCCCAGGTAGGTGTAAAAGCTGCCGATGAATATCTTTTCCTGGTGTTTGTTACCCCGGTGGGACCCTATTTCAAAGAGGGATTCAAGCCAATCCCGGTGATTATCGATCGCGATCATGATCGGGCGGCCCCTCTGGGAACCGGCCATGTTAAGGTGGGAGGAAACTATGCGGCGAGCATCTATTCGGGTGAATTGGCCCATGAAAAGGGATATTCGAGTGTGCTTTATCTGGATGCCAAGCAGAAAAAGTATATCGACGAATGCAATGCGGCCAATTTCTTCGGTATCCGTGACGGAAAGTACATTACACCGAATTCCCACTCCGTGCTACCTTCCATTACCAATTTGAGTTTGAGACAACTCGCATCCGATCTCGGTTTGAAGGTGGAGAATCGGGAAGTGGAGGTGGATGAACTTCCTACTTTCGAGGAGTGTGGCGCTTGCGGTACGGCCGCAGTCATTTCGGCCATCGGTTCGATTTATGATCCGATGCTTGATAAAACCTATGTATATGGCAATGGCAAGGAGGTCGGTTCCTGGAGTAAGAAACTGTACGACACGCTACGCGGCATTCAATACGGAGAAGTGGAGGATGTGCACGGTTGGACGAAAGAGGTGATTCTCGGTTGACATGTCTTTCCGGATTTTGTACCGGCATCTCGATTCTTCAAATGAGGAGAAAAATATAAAATGTTTTTTCCCTGTTAAAAGATGTTGCGGGGACCCTTGGATTCGGGTTCCCGCAACCTTTTTGACCGGGAAAGGGAGAAAATGGCAAGTTTCCCCGAGGTTTTTGAGCGAAAAGCTGGCGATCGGGAAAGATTTTTGTAAATTTCGGATCGAAAAAGAGACAATCATGAGAGCCTTGATTCAACGTGTGCGTTATGCTTCGGTTGCTATCGGCGGTACGGAGTATTCACGGATCGGAGCAGGGGTGTTGGTTTTACTCGGGATCGAGGAGGCCGACACACAGGAAGACATCGACTGGCTGGCGGGGAAGATCGTGCGATTGCGTATTTTCGATGATTCCGACGGTGTGATGAATCTTGATTTGCTTCAAACAGGTGGAGAGGCGATGGTCGTGAGTCAGTTCACGCTTCATGCTTCGACCAGAAAAGGGAACCGTCCATCCTATATTCGGGCAGCAAAAGAGTCTTTTGCACGACCGATGTACGAAAAATTCGTCTCGAAACTTTCTGAAATGGCCGGCCAGCCTGTCGCTACCGGGTCTTTTGGGGCGAACATGCAGGTTTCCCTCCTGAACGACGGCCCCGTTACGATATGGATCGACACAAAAAACAGAGAATAGATATGAAAAAAGGAATCAAGATCATCTTATGGGTCGTCGTTGCAATTTTGGCGGCGATTATTTTGATCCCCGTTTTATTCCGGGGGAAAATCGAAAAGATCGTCAAACGTGAGGTCGGAGCAATGGTCGATGCCCGATTTGATTTCGAACGGATCGGTATCAGTTTGATTCGGGCATTTCCGAATGCTTCGCTTGCGATTCGCAACATCTCCATAGTCGGGAATGAACCGTTTGCAGGCGATACTCTGCTTTATGCCGCTGATATACGTGTCGCCGTGAATCTCTTGAGCCTGTTCGGAGATTCGGGATTTACGGTTACGGATGTAATGTTGAACCATCCCCGGATCAATGCAATCATCGATTCGACGGGGGTTGTCAATTGGGATATTCTGAAAGAAGAGGAGCCGGAAGCTGCTGCTGAAACTCCTGAAACGGAACAGGGAAGTTCCGCATTCGAACTCAATATCGACAAAGTGCGGATTCGTGACGGACGTGTCTCCTATACTGATCGGCAAACCGGCGGTACCAGAGCTTCGATCGACAGGATTGATGCAACCCTTTCGGGAAACATGAGTGCCTCGCACACGTTGTTGAAAGCCGATACGAGACTTTCGGGAATCGATTTGTCGACAGGAGGATCCTCTTGGCTCAACGGTATCGATCTTACGTTGAAAGCGGATGTGGACGCCGATTTAAAAAACAATAAATTTGTTTTTGCGGACAACACATTGTCGATCAATGCGATTTCTGCCTCTGTCGACGGATGGATCGCTATGCCTGAAGGCGGCGATACGGAGATGGATCTTAAACTCAATACCTCCCGGATCAATTTCAAGGAGTTGTTATCTCTGATTCCGGCCATGTACAGCAAGAATTTTGCGGATCTTCAGGCAGAGGGTGAGATGACGCTGTCGGCATGGGCCAAAGGTGTGATGAATGAAAATGAGCTCCCCGAATTTGCCGTTGACCTTCAGGTGAAAGAGGGGAAATTCCGTTATCCTTCGTTGCCTTCATCGGTCGACGATATTCAAATATCGGCGAATATTGCAAGTATCGGAGGTGATCCTGACCTGGTGACGGCAAAACTCGAATGTCTGCATTTCCGAATAAAGGAGAACTCCTTTTCGTTGAGTGCTTCCGGGTCTTCTCTACGAAGCGATCCGAAATTTTCCGCGACTGCTTTCGGAACGATCGATCTTGCTTCGATTGCCGAGGTCTACCCGCTTGATGAACAAATATCGATGGAGGGAATTGTCAAGGCCGATGTATCGTTGTCAGGGACGATGTCACAAATCGAAAGGGAACAGTATGAAAACCTGTCGGCAGAGGGGAAAATTGAGATAACAGGACTGCATCTGAACCTTCCGGGATGGAAACCGGTTGTAGTGCACAATACGTTGTTTCGTTTTACGCCCCGCTGTGTCGAATTGAAAGATTTTTCGGCTACAATGGGTGGAAGCGACTTGAAAATGGAGGGAGAACTGACCGATTTCATACCGTATGTGTTGAAAGGGAAGACCGTCAAGGGAGTTCTCAGCGTATCATCGGATCGGATCGATCTGGCCGATTTGACAAGTGATGGCGGTGCTGGCGAAACAGGACCATCCGACAATGGCGAAGATACGACCTCGACGGGAACGCTTACCATCCCATCCGATATCGATTTTGCTCTCGATCTTGCACTGAATCGTATCGATATCGGGACAACAACGTTGAGCAATGTTCGCGGTGCGGCACGCATGGCTGCTGGGAAAATGCAGTTGAATGGTCTGCGTTTCAACGCATTCGATGGGACCATTACCGCTTCTGGAATGTACGATTCATCCGTTTCGGAAAAGCCAGGTGCGGAAATGACTTTTGCTGTGGCGAATGCCTCCTTCGGGGAAACGTTCTCCTCCCTGGGTTCGCTTTCGAAATTGGCTCCGATTTTCGAAAACATGACTGGCGACTATTCAATGGACCTTTCGCTCTCTACACAACTGACATCCGAACTTGCACCGGAACTTTCCACGCTGAATGCCAGTGGTTCGCTCCGGAGCAACAACGTTTCCATATCGAATGTCAAGGCAATCGACATGTTAGCCGATGCCATCAGTTATCCGGCGCTGAAATCCATTCGGCCCGACAATCTGAATCTCTCTTTTTCCATCACGGATGGGAAAATCCATGTTTCACCGTTTACGTTCAATGCAGGCGGAGCACGCATTACGCTCGGTGGATCGGCCGGTTTGGATCAGACGATCGACTATGAAGGGAATATTGCTCTTGCACAAGGTGTCGAGATTATGGGATTGACGGTCAAGAATATTCCGTTTACGGTTACGGGCAGTTTTACGGCACCCGAAATCGGATTGGATGCCAAGAGCCTGGCTGCGTCTGTTGCCAAGGAAAATTTGGAGGGAAGTGTCGTGAAGATTGTCGATCAACTCGGAATCCCCGTACCGGTTACTTCCAATACGGACAACAGTGCATTGACTGCGGCACGGGCTTTGGCGGATGAAATTATAGAACAAGCTGATATTCAAGCCGATAAACTCATTCAAGAGGCCGGTAACAACACCTTGAAAAAAATTGCTGCCCGCGCTGCCGCTGAAAAACTGCGCAACGAAGCACGAAAACGTGCCGATGAAATCATTGCAAAAGCGTCTGCCGAATAACGGGAGTCGGATAGCAGTCCCGGTATCATAAATTTTTTTTTGCAGAACGAATAATTTAAAGTCGACATATTATCAACTTAATAAAGAAAACTTCTTGGATTCAGATCCGATTCCGGGGAGAATGAACCTGGCATATCATCAAGGTGGCTACCCTTATATGAAAGGAGGGGGTTGCAAAACGCTGCAATGGATGAAGTTTTTCATGCGTAGCATTCGGCTGTTTCTTATCTCGATCCAACAAGTATAGTTATCCCCGATTCTTAAATAATTGTAATATGAGGAAATTTTTGTATCTGGTTTTTATGGCTCTGACAGTTTTGGGTTGCAGCCAAATCGATCGTTATCCTTTGGGAGATGATTTTCTTGTGGTGGTTGACAACAAGACCAAAGGGACCCAAGGTCTGGAGTTCAACGGTGAATATCTTCTTCCTCCTGGAGTTTATACCGAATTCGAACTGGTGGATTATTCTCATAATTGGAGCCAGTTTATTGCCAAGGGAGCGGTGAATGACCTTTATGAATTTTATTCTGTGTCAGGGAAAGTCATTCTCGAAAAGATTTTTTCAGATCCTGAAATTATGTTCACGCAGACAGAAAAAGGATGTCTGTTTGTAGGGACGCGATTAGACGGGCGCAAGGAAGTGCTTCGAAAAAAAGGTAATGTCATAGTAGGACCTTTCGATGATGTGTTTCCTTCGTCAACAGGTTTTATTTACTAGATTGGGGTCTTGTATGGTGTAAAATCGATCAACTGCATAGACTATGCCCCGGCTGAATATGAAAAAATTTATATTATCAATTTTTATACTACTGTATATTGTACTTACAGAGGAAACGGTTTATACGATGTGCATGAACTCCTGTCCAGAGCAGTGAGAGACGGAGAGTCGTTTTACCTGTCGAGAATCGGGACCATCTCGCAAAAGGCCATTGATGAACTGCGCCGGTATGCGAATACAGAATACTCGGAATTTTCATTTCTGGTACCCTATGACCGGGATATTGTTCCAAACGAATTGTTCAACAGCGTAAAAAGAAGTTTCAATATCAGATATTAGCGGGTCCGTCCGACATTGACAAATCGCTCCTGCCGTTAATTGCAGAGAGATGAATCTGCAGAGAGTGTTCGGTTCCCCCCTCCTCCTGTCAGAAGGACTCTCTCGTGTGAACCGATCGAACAAAAATCCAATAAATCGGACGATATTTCCCATAAGTTTGCGGACAAAAGTTCTATCTTGCACCTTGAAACCAAATTCTGCTAACAATCTGAACCATGAAAACCTACGCTTCATTGCAGTTATCCATTTTATCGTTAGGCATTTCGTTGTTCCTGTTTTCTTGCTCTCCCTCGGATGGCGGATGGGGGAATGGTAATATCGATCCCGAGAGTGGATCGGGCGACAACGAAACCGGAGAGATCGAAACCCCTCAGAAAATTCATACCGTAGTCGTGGCAGCGGACGGTACGGGCGATTATACAACCGTACAGGCAGCCATAGATGCTTTGCCTAAAGATGGGAAATCGCATGCGATTCATGTACGTGCCGGAATTTACCGCGAAAAAGTTTCGCTCAAAGGGCACGACCATACGATTCTGATCGGTGAAGGAGCAGACCGTACGGTCATCACATATGACGATTATGCCGGCAAACCGACAGGGAATGGCACAGAACTCGGGACATCGAACAGCTATACATTTTCGGTAGACAGCGATGATTTTCAAGCTGCCGATATCGCTTTTGCCAATACGTACGTCAATCTGGCATCGAACAACGGTGTCAACCAACAGGCTGTTTCCGTGCGTGTCGCGGGTGACCGCGCAACGTT
Source organism: uncultured Rikenellaceae bacterium (assembly GCA_949284665.1). Taxonomy (GTDB): domain Bacteria; phylum Bacteroidota; class Bacteroidia; order Bacteroidales; family Rikenellaceae; genus Tidjanibacter. Next base: position 17,177 of record CASDWR010000017.1, read on the forward strand.
CTACAACTGCCGTATTACAGGATATCAGGATACGTTCCTGGGTACGAATGGTGGACGTATTTATTTGAAGGATTGTTATTTGGAAGGGAATGTCGATTTTATATTCGGCTCATCGGTAATGCTTTTTGAGGACTGCACGCTTTACTGTAATCGCAATGAAAGTGTATTGACCGCAGCTGCTACACCGGAAGGATATCGGTTCGGCATCGTGTTTATGGATTGCGACATGCAACATATCAACGGGAATGATTTCGACGGAAATCCGTTTACGACATTTCATCTTGGCCGTCCGTGGAAAGATAAACCCAAGACGGTTTTTATCCGGTGTGAGGAGCCTGCAACCCTTTCGCCGGCCGGGTGGCGTTCGATGTCCGTAGAGCCAGACTTGTATGCCGAATACAAATGTACCGGAGAAGGAGCTACACCTGCTCGTCTTTCAAATCGTCAAATGGGTGGCCGGCAGCTTACCGATGCGGAAGCCGAAGCCTATACGCTCGAAAACATATTTTCGAAGGAGACGGCATCCGTTTTCAAAACGGACTGGATCCCGGATGAAAAACATGTGCTCCAGACCGAATAACTTGTCTGTTGGAAATTTTCACGGATGGAACGGCATCTCTTTTGAATGATACTTCAAGGATTCGGATCGCTTTCAAACGGACTCGCTGACGTGTTTGATAAAAAAGTTGTATTGCCATCCATGGTTATGGTATGAGGGGAGGGGAAAGTGAGAAAGTGCATTGGATTATGGGGTCACTTGTCGGGACAAGGGAACGTATAACATTATTCCGAGATTTGAAGAGTGCTCCGATTCCTATTTCGTTTACGGTGAGGATATTTCGTCGTTGTCGATTTTGACAAATGGATTATTTTCTGTTAATTTGTATTAATGAATGTTTTATAAAATTTTCCGTATGATGAAAACAAGACGAATCCTTTTGGTTTTTTGTGTGATTCTGTCGGGATTGCTTATGATATCATGTGCGGCGCGTCGCCCGAAACCGGGTCCCGTACCGCCTCCTCCAGTGCATCATCCGCATCACCCGATTCATGAGAAAGGTGTACCGAAACCCCCAAAGCCCCGACATCCGAGGCACAAACACGATGTCCCGCCACCGCCACCCGAACATCGGGTATCTGAGCGGCATCGTGCGGAAAAGGTGCCGGTTCCACCCGAACGACAACAAAATGATCGCGAGTCGGAAGTACCGCCGCCACCCGCTCCTGAGGAATAAGAGAAAGAATGGCAGCCTGCAGGTCCCGCATGTGAGACTGCAGGCTGCTGTTTTTCTTGTTGCAGGTGTGGAAGAACATTCATTTGTTGAGGCTTCACATGATTTACTTATTTACGGTACAGACGACAGTTCCTCCTTCCCGATCTTTTGAGGGTAATATTCTTTCGACATGCTGCATCATCGCTGTCCGGATTATTGTATTTTTGTAGCAGACAAAACCTAACAAACAGCGATGAAAACAAAAAGTGCGACATTCCAAATGGGCGAAACCATCGAATGGGAGGCAGCGGGCGAGGGCGTTCGTCGGCAAATCATGGGATACGATGACCGATTGATGATCGTGAAGGTGTTTTTTCCCAAGGGTTCGGTCGGAGCACTGCATACCCATCCCCATTCCCAAGTGAGTTATATTACCAGCGGGCGTTTTGAAGTAACGGTCGGGGATGAAAAGCGAATCGTCACGGCCGGCGACGGTTATTACGTGGCTCCGGATACCGTCCATGGAGTTTTATGCCTTG
>CASDWR010000018.1 GCA_949284665.1 uncultured Rikenellaceae bacterium
AGATGCGGCGGCTGTCGTAATCGTAGATTTCGATACTGTCGGCATTCATATGGGCATGTTTTTCCCACATGTCGGATTTAAGTCGGGCCATACGACTGCTTCCGGTATCCGACCTGGAGCCGATCGAGAATGCCACAACGGCGGCGATACATCCGATACCCACTATTTTGGCCATATCGGCCATACGTACCCGGCTGACAAAAAGCAAGACCAGGCAAGTGATAGCAATAATCAATGTTGTCGAGTTGCCTACCGATTTGAGTGCGACAGCACATGCAATGACGATTGGCAGGAAGATCGGCAACGAATGATTCATGAGCGTTTCGTAATTCCTGCGCGAGTCCTTGAACCAGTCTGGAGGCCAAAAACTCGGAAGGATAGGAATCTTGTCGATATTTTTTTGTCTGGATGCCAACTCTTTGGCCAGAATCATTACCAGACCTATTTTCAGAATTTCGAACGGTTGGAACTTTTGCCCGATACCGGGGATGGTCAAGTCGCGCCGGACTCCATATGCCTCCTCTCCAAAAAAGAGGGCACAGAGGGTCAACAAGAGTCCGATGATATAAATCGTTTTGGCCAGTCGTCCGTAGATTTGATATTTGATGAAATGGACGAAGACCAACGCACCGATCCCCATACAGATGAAAAGCAACTGCATGAACAACTTGTTGGCAGCTGAACCTCCCGGTTTGTAGATCGTCGCGGAAAAGGTCACCAATACGGAGATGATCAGAAGTGCAGTGATAATTGTCCACAAGCCTTTGTCTCCTCCGAATAAAATGCCGATCCTGCGTCGTTTCGGGGTTGTTTTATCCGTTTCTTTTTCGTTCTTCATCGGTTTCGAGTTCCTTGATTTTGCGTTTGAACTTCATACCACGATCCTCGTAGTTTTCGAAAAGGTCGAAACTGGCACAAGCGGGTGAGAGAAGTACTGCGTCACCCGGTTTGGCAATTTGAGCACATACCTTCATGGCATCGTCCAACGAGTGGGTGTCGAATACGCGCGGTACGACCGTCGTAAAATTTTCCACCAGTTTCGTATTATCGATTCCCATGCAGACCAATGCTTTGACTTTGGCTCGGGCGAACTCTTTGAGCGGGTCGTAGTCATTGCCTTTGTCCGTACCTCCGGCGATCCAGATCGTCGGTTTCCGCATGCTTTCCAACGCATACCATACCGAATCTACATTTGTGGCTTTGGAGTCGTTGATATATTCCACATCGTTCACGGTTCCCAGATATTCGAGCCGGTGTTCGATCCCTTCGAATTCGTATACGGTTTTTTCGATTGCTTCATCGCTCACCCCGGCCGACATTGCTGCCAGTACGGCGGCCATCGTATCGTAGGCATTGTGTAATCCTTTGATCCGCACTTTGTTCATGTCGATAGAAAGGGTACGTTCTCCTACCTGTGCCGTGAAGATACCTTCATCCGAAAGAGTCGCTCCGGGGCATTGGCGGTTTCGGGCGGAAAAGGGCAATACCTGCATTGGAAGAGTTCGTTTTGCAGTTTCCGTAGCGGATGTCGCATCATCTGCACAATAGATGAACGTTTCGTTTGGGCCCTGATTGCGAATAATGCGGAATTTGCTGTCCACATAGTTTTGAAACACGTATCCGTAACGGTCCAGGTGGTCGGGTGTAATGTTCATCAGCACACCGATATGGGCCTTGAAATCGTACATGTCGTCCAGTTGGAAACTGCTCAGTTCGAGGACATACCATGCGCGATCCTGTGTAGCAACAGTATATGCGAAACTTTCGCCGATGTTGCCGCCGATGGCCACGTCATAGCCTCCGGTGCATAAGATTCGATAGATCAACGTGGTGGTGGTCGTTTTCCCGTTTGAACCGGTGATACAGATTGCACGACCGCCGGCATAATGTCCGGCAAATTCGATTTCCGAAACGATTTTGATTCCCATTTCTCTTGCGGCCTTTATGATGGGTGCTTTTTCTGGGATTCCGGGGCTTTTGATAATCAGATCAGCATTGAGAATCAATTCCGGGGTATGGCCGTTCTGTTCGTAGGGTATGTCGTATTCCTTGAGTTTGGCTGCGTATTTGGGAGCGATGGGAC
>CASDWR010000019.1 GCA_949284665.1 uncultured Rikenellaceae bacterium
CGGCGGGATTCTTATTCAACTCGGTAAGATCGGTGCAGCCTGCTGCCAAATATAGAAGGGCTAAAGTCCCAAGCCATTTTATCTTTTTCATTGTTTTCATACCGTATTAGAATTTGACGTTGATACCGAATCCCCAGGTACGGCGTGCAGGCAGAGAACCGTATTCCAGACCGGCTCCGTTACCACTGGTGTACGACGACTCGGGATCGATGTTATCGAGATTGCTGTAAATAAGCCACAGATTGCGGCCGAATGCAGAGACTGATACCGATTCCAGCGGAGTTTTCCGCAACCATTTTCGGGGAAGAGACCATGAAATCGAAAGTTCACGCAATTTGATATACGAAGCATCGTAAATAAACGGTTCCGCCGTATTGGTCAGCAAACTCTGCCAATAGGTTTGCGGATCGATATAAATGTCGTTTTCAGCATAAATCGGATCACCGTTCGGATCGAGCCCGGCCACTTTGACACCATCAACCAAATATCCGCCCGTAGCTACCCAGTCGGCCGACGACACACCTGCCGACATGCGCTGCTCTTCTGACTGATACCACTCCTTACGACCTTCGAGCGTACGGGTCGACGTTCCATAATTCGCTGCCAGCGCCGCACTCATCGAATACAACTCCGCACCCCATTTCATATCAAGCAGCGCACTGAATGTGAGAGATTTGTACCGGAACGAATGAGACCAACCGAATACCCAATCGTAGTTACCGTTTCCGAGCACCTCAAGATCGGTATCATACGTAGGTAAACCGGAACCGTCGACAATAATTCTACCATCTTCCGTGCGGGCAAATTTCTTACCCATGATAGCGCCGTATGCTTCTCCTTCCTGTGCATACACGTATACATCTGCCCAACGTGCCCGAGCCAATTCATAGTTGGAAACATCAGGATGCAGCGATACCACCTTGTTAACGTTGCGAGAAACATTGAAATTCGTTTCCCAAACAAAATCTTTCGTCTTTACGGGAACCGCCGAGAGTTGGAACTCGATACCTTTATTGGTAATCTCACCGGCATTAATAAGCGCCGACTTATAACCCGATGTTTCGGATATCGGCAGTGAGAGGATCTGATCGACCGTACGCGTGTCATAATACGTAAAATCGAAATTCAAGCGATTGTTGAGGAACCGGATATCGAGTCCCACTTCCCATGAATATGTTGAAGTAGGTTTCAATCCTTCAAAAGGAACCTGACTCGATTCCACCGTTCCGAGAGACTGGCCGCCGAGCGTATAATCCGACAACCCATAAAGCAAGTCGAGCTTGTAAGGAGAGGTATCTCCACCGACCTTCGCCCATGATCCACGTAACTTCAGGAAAGAGATCCCGGTCGAGTTCAGATTGAAGATATTCGAGAAAATCACGCTACCCGAAACCGAAGGATACCAGTACGAACGATACTCTTCGGCAAGAGCCGACGATACGTCGTTTCGAATGGTCGCTTCCAAATATGCCAGGTCGCGCCATCCGAGGCTGGCCATTCCGAAGAACGACCGCACTTCTTTCCGAGAATCGGCATGTGAAAGTGCCAGAATGGAATAGTTGGTAATGTCTTTCCAGTCGGGAATAACTTGTTGTGTACCCGTATTGGTAAGTGTTTCCTTACGGAACTGCATCAGGTTGCCACCGACGAACGAACTCAGGTCAAATTCACCGAAACGTTTGTCGTACTTGAGCATAACCTCAAAGTTGTTTTCGTAAACCTGGTGTACCTGACGCGACATCTCACCACTTTCATAGTTGGGGGTAGAAGTAGCCGTGAACTCTTCGATGTTGTACGTGTAATAGTCGGTCCCTGCTTTACCCGAAAGGCTCAACCCGTCAATGATTTGATAATTGACCTTTAATGCGCCCACCAGACGGTTCTTCGAGGTCTTGTTCGACAACTCATTGATACTCCAATAAGGGTTGAACTGAGTAGTACTGCTACACCAATCCACATAATTGCCATACGCATCCTTGTATCCATCGGCAAGCCATGCCTGATCGAAGTTCGGTGCAAGCGTAAGAATCGCCTTACCGATGTTGTTGTTGGAGTTGGCCAATGCCGGACGGTTCCGTACATTTTCGATCGAATAGGTAGCCTGTGCTTCGATATCCAGTTTCTTCCCTATTTTCGAAGCGCTCTTGAAGGCAATACTCGAACGGTCCATACCCGATTTAGGAACGATATCGTTATTGCGCATGTCCGAAACAGAAACACGGAACGACGAGTCGTCGGTGTTCCGATTGACCGCCACCGAATTGTTCCACGTAGCTCCCGTACGGAAGAACGAAAGAATGTTGTTGTCGACATTGCCGTACGGATGGTATGTCCCGTTATAAATCGGGAGAGACAGGTTCGGGTCGAGTTTGCCACCCCACGCAGAGGTCGAAGTTCTCTCGGCCGCCTCCTGAGTCATCGAAGGCCTGCCCAACGAACCTTGTCCGTATTCGCGCTGGTAGTCATCGAATTTAGTCAGCAAATTGACTATGCTGACATTGCTGCTCAGTTCAACGGACCAACCCTTTCTCGCCGACGATCCGGACTTGGTAGTGATCAGGATCACACCGTTCGAAGCTCGCGACCCGTACAACGCCGCTGCAGATGCTCCTTTGAGGACGGAAATATCCTCGATATCATCCGCATTAATGGACGAAAGCACATCTCCATAGTCGTATCCCTGCACATATTGACCGGTTCCAGAAAGTGCATCGTAACTGGAGTTATCCATCGGCACGCCGTCGACCACATACAATGGACGGTTCGATCCGCTCAACTGGGAGTTACCACGGATCACCACCCTTGTAGAACCGGAGGGGCCTCCGGCTGTTGAGGCAATATCGACACCGGCCACCTTACCGGCTATGGCCAGCATCGCATTCGATTCGCGACCGGCAACGAGTTCGTCGCTCTTAACCGAAGATACGGCATATCCCAATGCCCGTGCATCCCGCTTGATGCCCAATGCGGTCACCACGACATTCTCGATCTCAACGCCCTCGTCTTCCATCGTGATTTTCAAATCGGCTTTACCAGCTATCGCCACAGTCACCTCCTTCATCCCCAAGAATGTCACCGAAAGCGACGCAGTCGAAGATTTTACTTTCAGAGAAAATTTCCCTTCAGCATCAGTAGTTGTTCCATTGGTTGTGCCTTTCTCAACAACGGCGGCACCGATGATCGGTTCATTTTTCGAATCGACCACAACGCCTTTTACAGAGAAACTCTGTGCGCTCGCCGACCACCAACCGACCAGGAGACACAGCATCGCCAGGGCTGTTTTCTTTAGCAACGCACCCCGGACTTTTCCTGATAATTTGTAGCAATTCTCCATACAGGTGTAGTTTACATTTTAAATAAAGTAGTTTAAATTAAGTAGTGAATATTTTGACTATTGGTCACTTTCTCCATTTCTCCGATCGTAATTCTTTTGTTTCTCGGAAAACCCCGTTCGGAACTTGCGCCACTGCATCGGGGTCATCTTGTAGTAGCATTTGAATACCCGTGTCAGGTTGGCATAGTCCTCGAAGCCGAAATCCATCATCAGATCGGTCACGGGCCGGTCGGTCGAAATCAGCGACTCCGCCAGTCTGGAAATGCGTAACTCAAGCATATACTGATACAGTGTCGTTCCCATCGCCGCCTTGAATCGCTTCTCGCACACCCTGCGCGAAAGAGGAATATACGACAACAACTCCTTCAACGACATCCGGATCCCTTTCGGGTCATTCATCCGGTCTACAATATCCTTGACCATCGGATCGGAAATAACATACCGCTCGGTGGACTGGCGTGCAACGATCTTGACCGGATTGATTACGATATTGACCCGCTGGTGATCTTGCTTGCCCTGCATCATCGAATGGAGCAATGCTGCCGCACGATACCCTCCGTTCTCCACATCGAGTACGATCGACGACAATGACGGACTCGTCATATTGCACAATATCTCGTCGCCATCCACACCTAAAATTGCAATATCTTCCGGAACACGAAGCCCCAACAACCGGCAAATATCCGCCACTTCCAGTGCACAGGCATCGTCGCACGCAAAAAGAGCAATCGGTTTAGGAAGGGACTCCAGCCATGCCTTCCCCTTGTTGAAATCCTCCAAACCGACATTCCCGTTCACTATAACCGGCAGGTTCAGGCTGTGGACCTCGAAACCCGAAAGCTTAAGGTGGGCCGTATATCCATCTTCCCGTTCTCGGGACCAGACGGTGGAACGCGATCCGCAATAAGCAAAATTGCGATAATGACGTTTGAGAAAAAATTTGGCCGCCATGACTCCCGTATTCCAGTAATCGCCCGTTATGTTCGAGATATCCAGCGCCCGGCTCGAATAGTTCTGGGCCACCACCGGAATCCCCATTTGCTGCAACTCCCGGGCTGCTGTCTCGGAAAGTTGTCCGATTACGGCATCAATATGCCATCGTTTTACCAAACCGATGAACGTCTGTTCACCGTAAAGTTGGTAATAATACAAAGAGATACGGTAGAACTTCCATTGCTCGACCTCTTTCGAATAACGGATAATTCCTTTCAGCAACAGTCGGTTATAGTTGCTCGACAAATCGAATAAAAGCAATATGTTTTTCATTGATTCCTTTATCGATATGTTCGTTCTCCCTTTCGTTTCGTAAAATTAGACAAGACGAAAAATCAAAGCTGTTGCAATCGCGACTTTTTTTTGTCGAAAAACGAACACAGAATACGACATTCCAAGCCGAAAGTTACTTTCCAAACGCCCCAATTATTTATTGACAGAATGTGCACAAATACGTCTGCCCTCAATTACCGCATCTTTCGGAACACAATTCCCAAATTCCGAAATTTGTCAAATTAAGGCATAAAAAACGTCTCGAAATTTTAATATTCGGCCTCGATTCGTTACCTTTGAACCCTGTAATTACACCGCAGTTCGGAATACGAACAATTAAAGTTACGCATTTCAGACAAATATTCGACATGCTTTGCCATTTTTTTCATCAAATAAGAACATTTTTACCATAATAAAAACAAATCATGAAAAGAATCAACATTTTCGAGACGCTGATTCTGTTGACGGTTTCGATCTGTCCGGTACATGCGCAAATCAATCTGACATCCGGCTCCTCGGACCGCAACACGTTTCCCCTCGCTACGACGAAAACGGTCGCAACACTTTGTCATGATCCGGAGGATGCAGAGGTGGTGGGCAAAAGTTGTGAGTTGCTGGCTGCTGATATCGAAGCCGTAACCGGACAGAAACCCGACATCACCACCAGACTCCCACGACGTGCCGACAACATGATCCTTGCCGGAACCATCGGCAACAATCGTTGGATCGACCTCCTGATCGAAAAAGGGCGAATCGACGTCTCCCCTATCCGGAACGGTTGGGAACAATATGCAGTCGCGTTGATTGAAAATCCTTTCCCCGGTATCGAAAAAGCATTGGTCATAGCCGGATGCGACCGCAGGGGAACCGCATACGGTATTTTCTCGATTTCCGAATTGATCGGAGTGTCGCCATGGTATTGGTGGGCCGACGTACCCATTCCCCGGAAATCCACCATATCTCTATCCGTCAACGACTTCTGTTCCGAAACCCCTTCGGTCAAATACAGAGGTATCTTTATCAACGACGAAGATTGGGGACTCTTGCCGTGGGCTTCGAAGGTTTTCGAACCCGAAACAGGCAGCATCGGACCAAAAACATATGCTAAAGTGTGTGAACTACTGTTACGACTGAAAGCCAACTACCTGTGCCCTGCCATGCACAGACGCTCGATCGCTTTCAACCAGATACCCGAGAACAAGGTGGTTGCCGACTCTTACGGCATTGTCATGGGTTCCGTACATTGCGAACCCCTGCTTTTCAATAACGCCAGCGAATGGCACAGAAAAACGATGGGAGAATGGAATTACGAAACCAACAAAGAGACGATCAACCGGGTATTGCGTGAACGCGTCTCGAACAACGCCCCATACGAAAATGTCTATACGCTTGCCTTGCGCGGTTTGCATGACAAGGCCATGGAAGGCGATACGGACATGGAGGCTCGCAAACGGATACTGTCCGAAGCACTGAACGACCAGCGCCAGATCCTGACCGATGTGTTGAAAAAACCGATCGAAGAGATTCCCCAGGCTTTCACCCCGTACAAGGAGGTCCTCGACATCTATTCCAAAGGACTTGTCCTGCCCGACGAGGTGACGATCATCTGGCCGGATGACAACTTCGGCTACATGAAACGATTGAGCAACCCTCAGGAACAGAAACGTTCGGGGCGTGCCGGTGTATACTATCATGTCTCATATCACGGCAAACCTCATGATTACCTGTGGCTCTGCACTACCCCTCCGACCCTGATGTTTGAAGAACTGGACAAGGCGTACAGGACAACAGCCGACCGTATCTGGTTGCTCAACGTGGGAGATATCAAACCCGGAGAATTCGCCATGGACATGTTCTTGCGCATGGCTTATGACTTCGATGCCTTCTCTTTCGAGAAATCGGCAGTCTACCATGCAGAATGGCTTTCCGATATTTTCGGCAGGGAATATTACGAGGATCTGCTTCAAATAACCGATGATTACTATCGATTGGCTTTCTCTTCCAAACCCGAGTACATGGGATGGGGACATGAATGGAACACCAAACTCGACAAACGCGAGCACGTCACCGACACCGATTATTCGTTCGCAAACTACAACGAGGCCGAAACCCGATTGGCCGATTACGCCCGTCTGGTACGTGATGCCGAAGCCATCATGGACCGCCTGGACGAAGCATACAAACCGGCCTACTACCAATTGGTATACTACCCCGTAAAAGGCAGTGAACTGATGAACCGGATGCTGCTGCTCGCCCAGAAAAACAGATGGTATGCCGTACAGGGTCGGGCCGCCACCAATATTCTCAAGGCTGAAGCCGCCGCCTGCCACGATTCTCTCACAGTCATAACGGACCAATACAATTCTTTGCTCGACGGGAAATGGAATTATATGATGTCCATGGTTCAGGGCGTAACAGCCAACTATTTCAAATTCCCGAAACTCGACTCCGTGACGTTGCTGCCGAAAGCGACTCTCGGCGTACTGGCCGAATCGGAAGATGTGCTCAAGGGGGTTCACGGTTTTCATGCGCTTCCCTGTTTCAACAAATACCTGCCCCAAAGCTATTATTTCGACGTTTTCAACAAAGGTATTCTCCCGCTCGAATGGGAAGCATCGGTATCCGATCCGTGGATCAGGGTAAGCAAGCAACGAGGCAAGACCGTAACCGAAGAACGTATCATGGTCGAGATCGACTGGGCCAAAGCCCCGACAGGCGACCGAATATCGGGTCACATTACCGTCCGCGGAGCAGGCAGTGAAGAGCAAATTATCGTTTCGCTGTTCAATCCCGAATCGCCTTCCCTCGAAGAGTTGAAAGGGCTGTACGTCGAAAACAACGGGTATGTCTCGATCGATGCTGCAGGATTCCATCGCAAAAAGGAAAATGATCTGATCAAAATGACACCGATCGACAACCTCGGTTTCGAAAACCGTTGCATACAGATTGGCGACCCGCTGGCTCCTCCACAGGATTTACGCGACACGATCCCCTATCTGGAATACGATTTCTACACGTTCAACCACGGCTCGGTAGATGTATACACCTATATGTTGCCCACTTTCCCGCTCTATCCCAATCAGGAGTTCGGAGGCGATTTTGCAGGGAACGATCCCTCCAACTCGGAAGCCAAATACGGTGTCTGCATCGACGATGTGGTAAGAATGGCCCCTACCATCTCTTCGTTCGAATATTCGCAGTCATGGACTGAAAACGTATTGAAAAACTGTTCGATCAAAAAGACAACGCTCAACATCGACCGACCCGGGCGGCATACAATCAAAATCTTGTGCGGCACCCCGGGCGTGGTTCTGCAAAAGATCGTCATCGACCTGGGTGGCATGAAACGCTCTTATCTCGGACCGCGCCCCACCAAAGTAAATGAGTAGCCGATCGCCGGCAACTTGCATGAACGGAATACCGAGAAAAACGAATCGACCAACCGGATTGCAATCGCGTCGTTTCAGGAAAAGGCTTTGTCCTCGGTCAATTCTCCCGATCCTGTCCGGAAACGACCCGATGCCGATTTTGAAAAACAAACCACAACTGACAACAGGAAAAGAGTCAAATATAAAATATGGACATGAACCATCTCAATAAAATATTTATCATCGGAATCGCCACTGTTTCGATATGGGGATGCGGGCACCAACAGGGGTCCCGATCCGAACTGTCATTTGCTGATGCACGGGACGTTGTTGTAGGAGGTATCCTCGGAGAAGCGATAGACGCCAACCTGTCAGGCCGTCTCACCCATTTCATCACCGACGAAAACAGTCCGGCCATTCAACTTTTCAATCGGACCGGACCTTTGGCCGACAATCCCCGGAGCTGGCGCGGCGAACATGCCGGGAAATGGCTCTGCGCCGCTTCGTTCGCCGTATCCCGAACCGGTAATCCCGACTTGAAAAACAATTTGATCCGAGTTGCCGACTTTTTGGTCGACCAGCAGGAAGAGAACGGTTACCTGGGTTGCTACGAACCAAGCATCCGATACACCAACGATCCTGTCAACGACTCGATCGTCGTCGGATGGGACGTATGGATCAATGCATACATGATGAAAGGCCTGGTTGCCGCCTATCGGTGTACGGGTAACACAAAGTACCTACGATCAGCCGAAAGAATAGCCGACCTGATGTACGATACCTTCATCACTCGCGGACTCTCTCTCCCCAAAACAGGACACCATGCCGGTATGGTTGGGACCGGAACGGCTGAACCCCTCGTCGAACTATACGAGGTCACCGGCAATCCGAAACAGATGGAACTCATCGAACTGTGTGTCCACGAAATGGAACATCGTCCGGGATTGGGGCTCCTATCCAAAGCTGAAACGGGAATGGATGTGGCCCTGATGGGCAACGGCAAAATATACGAACTGCTGCGTAACTTTCTCGGACTTGCAAAACTCTACCGGATAACCGGTCGACAAGAGTTACTGACTGCCTGCATGAACGCATGGGAAAATATCCGGAAATACCATCTCAATCCTTGTGGCGGACCCTGGGGCGGAGTAGCTGTCAATGCGGAATTGTTCAACCGTGACTGCTGTTTCTCCCCGTATGGCGTCAATGAGACATGCGCCACCATGGAATGGATCCGATTCAGCACGGAACTTCTTGCCATCACCGGAAATGCCCGTTATGCGGAAGAGATTGAGAAATCCTTCTACAACGCACTGATCGGAGCACAGAAAGAAAACGGTACCGATTGGATATATTACACCCGTCTGAATGGAATCGTAGGTCCCGGTAATCCGTGGAGCTGCTGTTGGTCGAGTGGCATGATGGCATTGGAAGACATTCCTCGGACAATCTATGCCTCGACGGACAAAACGATATACGTAAATTTCTTTGCCCCCTCCGAAGCCCGTATTCCCATAGGGAAAAAAGATACGGTCGCCGTTTCACAACAAACCTCCTATCCGCATGACGGTCGTATCACAATAACGCTGCACCCCGATTCAGAGACACGGTTTACACTCAAATTACGCATACCTGCATGGTGCGGACAACCCGAAATCTCGATCGATGGTCGGAAGGAGCAAAGCGATGCGACCGACGACGGGTATATGGCTCTGACCCGTAAATGGAAAGGGAATGAACGTATCGAGATCGATTTCCCGATGGAACTCAGAACAATCCTCGCCGAACGCGAATACGAAGACGGCGGAAAGTTCCCCACACAATACATCGGACACAAGGAGCGATATGCCGCTCTGGCTCGCGGTCCATTGGTGTACGTCACATCCCATCCCGACACCTTCGAGCAACCGGACCCTATCTATGCGGATCTGAATACACTGTTCGACCATCTCGAAACCGAACCATCGTCTGACAGCCGTTATCCCGAATACCGTCTCGAAACAACCGGTTCATCCCACCTTTTCGTCCCCTATTATATTTACAGCCGCAAACCGGGCAGCGATTATCGGACTATCTGGATCAGGCATGAATACGGAGACCAAGACACAAAATAATCCTCCGGAAACGACAGTCATTCATAAAAATATAACTATTTTTGCGGATGAGATGCCTCCATCTCGGCTGAAGGGCCAAGTTTTCGCATACTCACCAAAATAACCTCGTAAAATACTTCATATCATGAGAGTCATCATCGAACACGAAAGCAAATCGGTAGGCAAATGGGCAGCGCGACACATCGCCGAACGTATCAAGGCCCACGGTAAACAATCCGAAATGCCTTTCGTACTGGGTTTGCCCACGGGGTCCACACCTCTCGACACATACGCTGAATTGATCCGTATGTACAAGGCAGGCGAAATCTCTTTCCGCAAGGTCGTCACGTTCAACATGGATGAATATGTCGGCATCCCCGAAGACCACCCCCAAAGCTATCACTCCTTCATGCGGGACAACTTTTTCAGTCATATCGACATCGATCCGGGAAACATCCACATCCTCAATGGGAATGCCCCAGATCTGGAAGCAGAATGTGCCGCCTATGAACGACAAATCGAGGAAGCCGGCGGCATCGACCTTTTCCTGGGTGGTGTCGGAGCGGACGGACACATTGCATTCAACGAACCGTTCTCATCGCTCACTTCGCGCACACGTATCAAAACGCTTACGCAGGATACCATCATCGCCAATTCCCGTTTTTTCGGCGGCGACACTACCCTGGTACCACGTCTGGCTCTTACCGTAGGTGTGGGAACCATCATGAGTGCTCGCGAAGTAGTAATCCTCGCTGTCGGACACAATAAGGCCGAAGCTGTCAGAGAAGGTGTCGAGGGAAGCTACAACCACCGTTGGACAATTTCCGCCCTACAAACCCATCCCAAAAGCATCCTGGTATGCGACGATGCCGCAGCCGGAGAGCTCAGGGTCAACACCTACCGGTATTTCCGTGAAATCGAACGCGACAACCTGATCGGATAATTCCCTCCGCATCGCACAGACCAAAACAATGAATCCGGGTGCAAAGGCCCGGATTTTTTTGCAAATCACGACACGAAAGCGGACTTCGGGGAAATGAGATCGGCGAAACGCAATGGTCCTGCGACCTCGACCGACAGTAATCGTCAAAATGCAAACCCCGAAAACACAGGAAACCGAACGGAGAGACAGAGCCTCCACACCCCGAGAATTATCTGCCGCGCTCGGCTATTACAAATTCGATCTCTCCGAAACAAAACGACCGAAGTGTACCGCCGATCTCCACGATCAACTCGCCGGACGACTCCACACCACGAATCACTCCCGCAATCGGTTTCGCCATACCCGGAAGACGAAATGGATGCAATTCTCCGATGCGATACAGCATCGAACGGTAATCTTGTTCCACTCGTACGGCATCTCCACCGGCTAACACTTCGAAACGCTCTGCAAGAGCCTCCAGCAATCGATTCAACACCTGCCCGACATCAAACACTTCCCCCGTTTCCAACTTCATGGACGTGGGATTCGGAACCCATTCAGGGAATATTGTCTGATTGATATTCAATCCGATTCCGGCAACTGTACGAATGATTCCGTTCCCTTGGAGGTCATGCTCGATCAGTACGCCACAAATTTTCCGCTCACCGACATAAATATCGTTCGTCCATTTGATTCGGGCCGCTATGCCATAACTCTTCAACGTATCCGCCAATGCAAGTGCAACAACCTCCGACAACAAAAACTGACGGGTTGCCTTCAGAAACGAAGGTTCGAGTACGATACTGCAAGTCAGATTCTCTCCGGGAGCACTCTCCCACCGATTGGTGTGTTGTCCTCGTCCGGCCGTTTGCGATATTGCCACGACCGTATCCAGATGACCATATTTCTCTCGCTCCTCCCGAACAGCCAAGTTGGTCGAGGCACACTCCTGCAATACGAAAACAGCCATTCTCTCCGTCTCCGATCTACCTCGTTCCCAATATCCGGTAACTCAGGATCAAACTGCCCCGCATGTGGAGCATTTTATAATCCAGACACCGCTTGTCGCGCTCGAAGATATCCTTGAATCCCATCGAAAAACGCGCACTCAGATTCACCCGCTCGATCACCTTCCACTCATACCCCAACATCATACCGATATCCCAGTTGTCAAGCCGGGCATCGAATACGAAACTCTCGCCCTCAGGTATCAACTGGTAATTCCCGTCGCTGTCCTGTAACAAACCGTTCAACGGTTTGGTCGAAAAGTGAGAATTGAATACCCGCCCATAATAGAGACCAAACAGCAAACGATTGGTCTTGAAACGATAACCGACATATACCGGCACCTCAAGCATTGCGAAATTCATGTCCATATCGGCCATTCCCGAAAACTCCTGCCGTACGCCGATAATCTCGCCCGTCTTGTCATCGACCTTGTCTACCAACATTCCCTGACCGTTCACACGTGCCCGGGCATCGATCCCGAATCTTTTGTATGTTGCCTCTACTCCGACACTCCACCGTCTACCCAGTTTCAAAGTCCCCGAAATGCCCAATTCCGGAAACAGGTTCGGAGCTGCACTGACCTTATTGTCTTCCCCCATACTCGACAACGGGTATGGCACTGCCCCACCGATATCTATTCCCGTATGGATGCCGAAATACCACCGGGCAAAAGGACCTTCGTAATAGTGAGGAAAAACTTTCCTTGCAGGGGTTTCAATCTGTTCGGCCGACATCTCGGACATCCCTGCCATCAGGCACACGGCCGACAGAAGCAAGAAGCCAATGGTTCTCTTTTTCATTCGTATATCAATTTCACATTATCGAGCAACAAAACAGATCCGGCTTCTCCGATAAAAGAGTCTCCTTGTGCAGAAGAAGCACAAATAATTACCAAATGGGTAAAGTCGAACGGATCCGAAGTGTCATAATCCAACGGGACACGTATGGTTTTCCATTCACCGGGAGACACCTGCTCTACGGGGAACGTACCTGTAGGTAACGTCGCCGTACCGCCCGACTTGCCTACCAATACCCGCCCTCGCGCGATCGGCTCGGCCGTATTGTCGGGGTGAGGATTACCATCCGGTCGCCTGCCATGGTACACGTAGCTCCCCTTCGACGGATCGGCCTTCACCAACTCAATGGTCAAAGAGCCGTTATCCGTAGAGCCCCCGGAAGTATAATTGACATCCATCTCCATGCCAATCAATTTCCTCGTCGCCGAAAACTCGATCCCTTGGAATGTCAAGACAACCGGATCCTGGGTCCCTTGCGATACGGCATTGCCACTGTCAAACCATCCCAGAAAAACAGAGCCAGATGCCAAACGATTGACCACGGGCGCTGTCTGCGACGTCAACTTCACGGCTCCAGATCCATCGGGACCGGTACCCCGTGTGGTTCCGGACACAAAAGTATTGTTGGCATTGGCCCAATACGGTGCCCCTTTTACACCCTTGGGATAAAGATTCTTGTTGTCGATCCATTCGTTGAACGAAGCATTCTGCAACTGTGGCACGAAATCATCAAAACAAACCGTCCACTCTTTATTCGTAGTTCCATCTCGCGAAGTAACGGTGAAAGAGACTTTATCGTTCAACGCTCCAAAAGTCATACTTCCCTCTGCGGGAAGGGTACTTGTCGCACCACGCGAAAGGTTCATTTCATAACCCACCGTCAACGGACAACTTCCCGAAGCCTGAAGTCCGATCGTAACGGTTGCTTGTTCCGTATCAACCGTCGTCCGCACAATCGAAAAACTCGACGGCACATTCTTAAACCTGAAACTCAAAATTTCCGCTCCTTCGGTCTTCGAAGGGGCCTCCAGTTTTACACTCCATTCGGAAGAGGTCGTACCATCTTCGGCCAACACCGTAACCTGTTCCGTCTGGTCCGAAGAGTTGAATACAATCGGATCATTGCCTCCGTTTTGCGATGCAATCCCCGCATAGGGAGACAACTCGTAATCCAGCCATACCGACAACGGATAGCAACCGCCATCCTCAAGCAACCGAACCGTCATACTTCTCTTTTCCGAATCCAATACCACCTCCGATGCCTGTGCCATCAACGGATAGAGTCGCGATACGGTCACCCCGAGCACTTCGCACTCACCACTGGGCACGTAATTCCTCTCATCTCGAATTCTCACTTTCCAGGTCTTCACCGAACCATCCTGGGCCATCACGTTGAAACTCTTGTCCGTCTTCCAGGAGTCATTCCCCTTCCATTCAAATACAGGCAAATAGGATATGTCCGCTGCATCTTCGGGATTTACTATGTGAGCTCCAGGGCTCAATGCAATCGACAGGTCTTTTAAAGTACAACTCCACAAGCTGGAAATCAAAACATTCTGAACACTCGACATTTTCAGCGTTATCAACCCCTCTTCCGGGAAGATACATGTACCCTCACGATCCAAAACGATACATGCAGAGCCTAAAATACTCTGGTATGCATTATAGTCATATCCGAACGACAGCACTTCCTTTTCGGAACTTTCCCACTCGGCCAGTTTCACTGTCCAGCACGCGGCAACGGCATTTTCCCAATCTACGATATAAAACTCTTCGGAATCCCCGTAATCGGCAAACGAAAGGGCCTCCAACCGACCGGCATCGATAATGGCCGTAGTCCGGTCGAGATTGGAGACTTCAAGAGCCATCGTCATCGGAAAAGGCACGCTATTTTCCTCCGGTTCGACATATACGGTTATGACGTGTTCTTGGTTATCGATCGTAAACCCTTTGTAAACGACTCCCGGAGCGACGGTTCCGCTCTGCTCATCACACACGACCGTCAAATCCTCCGTATAAATCCCCATCGAAGAATTCACATCACCTTCGGTTACCAATGAAACCGGTTTGACTCGCAACGAAATATCCTTTTTTGTTCCGTTCTCCTCATCGACCGCCTTGAGCATGCACACGCTTTCGGAAGAGGTGAAATGAAAAGCGACCTCCCCGTTGGTAAAATCATCGAATGCCAGGGTTCCGTCGAACACAAACTCGGGAGTAATGGAAAACCCCTGTGAAAAATCGGGTTCCACCACATAAATAAAAAGATCATCTCCCTGAAAAATCGCCTTTTCAAGCACATGGCTGTCGACCGGTTTCATATCGCGTATCTGGAACTGCAACTCACCATCGACACTGCATTCGCCAGCTCGCGCTTTCACAGTATAAGGTCGAGCATCTCCATTGAAAGCCATGACGAAAAATTTCAATTCGTCATCGATGCTCTCCAACACCATTTCATTTTCCAGGTCCGCGCCGAAAACCCGATCGATATCTCCCGAAAAACCGACCTCCGCCGTGAACTTCAACGGAAACCGGTTCCCACCGTATGTAACAGGCAGCCAAATAATGCCGTCGTTCCGTTCGATCTCGGCATCTCCCAGTTCGATTGCCTCAGGCTCATGTCCTGTCACCCGGAAAAACGTAATCTCATTCTCTCCGCTCAATTTATCGACCTTCGCACACGAAATGCCGAGCAGCATCGTGAGAATCACCCCACACAACCGTCCTGTCTTCGTCATTCCCTTTTTCATTGCCAATTCAACCTGACTTCATTAACCCAATTCAACCTATACCGGAATATCGAATTCCCGCAAAGCCTCGTTCAACGAGGTCTTTCTATCGGTACTCTCCTTGCGTTGTCCAACGATCAATGCACAGGGTACCCCATACTCTCCCGCAGGATATTTTCGATTGTATGTTCCGGGAATCACCACGGAACGGGGAGGAACATATCCGCGATACTCTTGGGGAACAGATCCGGAAACATCGATAATTTTCGTCGAGGCCGTAATCACCGTACCGGCTCCCAATACCGCCTCTCGACCGATATGCGCCCCCTCGACAACAATACAACGCGACCCGATGAAACAATAATCCTCGATTACCACCGGAATTGCCTGGACAGGCTCCAATACACCGCCCACACCAACTCCTCCACTCAGATGAACATGTTTGCCGATCTGCGCACACGACCCGACCGTCGCCCATGTATCGACCATCGTTCCCTCATCCACATAAGCACCTATGTTGACGTATGAAGGCATCATGATCACTCCTCGGGCTATGTATGCTCCGTAACGCGCCACAGCCGATGGTACCACACGAATTCCAAGTTCACGATAATTGCGTTTCAACTCGATCTTGTCGTAAAATTCCATTTCTCCGGCATTCATCGTCCGCAACTCTCGCGTAGGGAAATAGAGTATCACCGCTTTCTTGACCCACTCGTTTACATGCCAGTTGCCCTCCTCATCCGGCTGTGCGGCCCGGACCTTCCCTTTGTCGAGCAATTCGACCGTCTCTTCGATAGCTCCCTGGACCTCAGGATTCTTAAGCAAACTATGATCTTCCCACACCTGCTCGATAATCTCTTGCAAACTCTTTTCCATATATCTGACCGGTTTCAATAATTCGTAATTTCCCCCGACAAAGGTAAAAAATTATTCCGAAATATATCATTTCCCGGACTATCCGCACTCCAAACCGAATAGTTTTTATATTTTTGTTGCCGGAAAAAACATGTCGTCAATCCCGAATTCGAACATCTCATCAATTATGAAAAGGTCAATGTCTTTCGGTTCCGCGATCGTTCTCGTCGTAGCCCTCTTTCAGACAAACTGCTCTTCGAACATGAAAATAAAAACTCTTCCATATCCCAAGACCATCCGTGAAGATGTCGTAGATGATTATCACGGTACGAAAGTGGCCGATCCATACCGCTGGCTGGAAGATGACAATGCCAAACGGACCGCTGAATGGGTGGCTGCCGAAAATCGGGTCACTTTCGACTATCTGTCGCAAATTCCATACCGGACAATCCTCAAGAACCGACTCACAGAACTCTATAACTATCCCCGCATCGGTGCTCCCGTCAAATGCGGCGACTACTATTTTCAGTTTCGTAACAACGGGCTTCAAAACCAGAGTGTACTGTACATGCTGAACTCCCCGGATGACTCCGAACCCCAAGAGTTTCTCAATCCGAATATCTTATCCGATGAAGGTACGGTGGCTCTCATCTCCCTGACTTTTGCCGACGATGGTAAACATATGGCCTATGCCCTCGCACAATCCGGTTCCGATTGGGTCAACATCTACGTCAAGGAGATTCCATCCGGCAAACTGTTGCCCGACAAAATCAGCTGGGTCAAATTCTCCGGAGCTTCTTGGGCTGCCGACTCCAAAGGTTTCTACTACAGCGGATACGACAAACCCGAAAAAGGGACGGAACTCTCCGGACAAAATCAAAACCAAAAGGTTTATTACCATGCACTCGGAACCCCACAATCCAAGGACCGACTCATTTACGACGATCCGAAACATCCGCTCCGCTACCTTTCCGGAGAAGACGACGGAGATAAAGGCAACTGGATATTCATCAGCGCTTCAGAAGGAACGCACGGTTCCGAAATCCTTTACAGGAGAAAAAACAGCAACGACCGATTCCGCACGCTTTTCAAAGGTTTCGATTTCGACTATTCGATCGTGAGAGTGGAGGGAGATCTGGCCTATGTCTATACGAACGACAATGCCCCGAACTTCCGACTGATCGCAATCGATCTGAACAACCCGAGAAAAGAGTTCCGCGATATCCTGCCTGAAAATCCGGAACATCTGCTCGAAAGAGCTCATTTCGCCGGAGACCACCTGTTCGCCACCTATCTCGAAAATGCAACCGATAAAGTGTACCAATACACATCCGACGGAGAGTTGATTCGTGAGATTTCTCTCCCCGCACTGGGTACGGTCAGTGGATTCGAGGGGAAAAAGGATGCGGAAGAACTTTTCTATACGCTCACCAATTTCACGGCCCCCGCATCGGTCTATCGGTACGACCTTACTACCGGACGCTCCGAACTCTTCTCCCGTCCCGAACTGCCATACGACCCCGAACGGTTCGTTTGTGAACAGGTCTTCTACAACTCAAAAGACGGAACACGCATTCCGATGTTTCTCGTCCATGACAAAAATCTCAAGAAAAATGGCAGGAATCCGGTATACCTCTATGCGTATGGAGGTTTCAATATCAACGTAACTCCCGGATTCAAACCCATCTACATCGCCTTTATGGAACAGGGAGGCGTGATCGCCATCCCCAATATTCGAGGTGGAGGAGAATACGGCGAAAAATGGCATCGCGACGGCATGCTTGCATCCAAACAGAATGTGTTCGACGACTTCATCGCCGCTGCCGAATACCTTATTGCCGAAAAATATACCTCACCAAAAAAACTTGCCATAGCAGGCGGTTCGAACGGAGGTCTGCTGGTCGGTGCGTGCATGACGCAACGTCCTGACCTATATGCAGTAGCACTGCCGGCCGTAGGTGTAATGGATATGTTACGTTACCATCTTTTCACTTGCGGATGGGGCTGGGCCGTCGAATACGGCAGGAGCGACATTCCCGAACAGTTCCGATATCTATACAAATATTCGCCGCTGCACAATATCCGAACCGGAACCTGTTATCCGGCGACACTCATTACTACCGCCGACCACGACGACCGCGTGGTACCGGCACACTCCTTCAAATTCGCCGCCACACTTCAGGCTGCACAGAGTTGCGACCGCCCGATATTGATCCGCATCGATACCAATGCCGGACACGGCGCCGGAAAACCCATCGCCAAAAAAATCGAGGAAGATGCCGACGTACTCGCTTTTACTTTCTGGAATACGAAAACGAATTATGTCGAACAGTGACGACACCCGACTTCAAATAGAAAAAACGTTTCACCTTGGTCAATCCCGGTATTGCCCATACACAAAACGGAATTAACTGAAAACCATGAAAGTATATAAATTCGGCGGAGCATCGGTCAAAAATGCCGACGGCGTACGCAATCTGGCACGTATCATCGATGGCGAACAACGGATCTTCATCATTGTCTCCGCCATGGGCAAAACCACGAATGCCCTCGAAAGTGTACTCGAAGCGTTTTACCGGGAAGAAAAAGGAACGGCACTGGCTCGGCTCCAGGAAATCGTCGATTACCATAACTCCATCATCGCCGACTTGTGGAATGCTCCTTACATGCCGGAGAGCATCGCCGCACTCTATGCCCAACTCGAAGAGATCGTAACCACGTGTGCACCGGACAAATTCAGCTACGAGGTGTGGTACGACCGCATCGTAAGTTATGGAGAGGTGATTTCAACCACTCTCATATATGAATACCTTCGCCGGCAGGGATTGAATGTCTGCTGGGTGGACATGCGCGAGTGTTTCGTAAC
>CASDWR010000020.1 GCA_949284665.1 uncultured Rikenellaceae bacterium
GTTCACTGTTGAGAATGTAAGGGCCGTTGCGAAATCGAACTCTCCTCCCCATAGCAGGTAAGGGAATGTGCCCACCAAGCATGATACCAGCCATGCTCCTGCAACGATTCCATAACTCTCCTTGACCGAGATTTGATCGCATTTACCCGTGAAAAGCAGGGGGAAGGCACCGAGTACGGTTGTCAAGAGGAATGAGAGCAATAGTGGGTAAAAACCGCTGTCCACGTGATTCGTATACGATATCCCAGCTGATACTAGCATGAAGATCGCATTCAACAACAGAATCATTCCCACATATCTCAATACCACATCCAGGCGCATGGTCGGTTACTGCTTTTTTTGGGTCCTGATCTGACCGATTAATTCTTCAATACGAGTTTTCAAAGAAGCCAGCTCATCTCCCCCGTCGAATGTCGGGTTGAACGGGAGATGTGAATCGAGATAGCCGCGCAGACCTTCGTTGATTTTCAGTATCGGTTTAACATAGTAGAGGTCGATGAAGAAACAGAACATCAATACGATCAGAATTGCCACACACAGGGTGATGATACTGGGGGTAATGGTTTTGTATGCGTTCTCTTCGAGCAGCAGCGTGCGGGTGGCGATCGAAGTCTGCGGCGATGTCATATACTCTTTGATTGCCGTGTCGAGGTCGTAATAGGCTTCGAGGTAGGTATTCAAAAACCAATCCGTATTGCGAGTATGTCCGGGGTCGGTGAGATGGGTATTTACGATGTCGCGGTAGGCGTCGTTGGCGGCATAGATCCGTTCCAATTCAGCCCGGTCGCGTACGGTGACTGTAGCGGCGGAAATCGCTTCGTTGAACTTTGCGACTCCGGCTTCGTAATCCGAATCCGGTACCGGTTGCTGAAGAATAATCATTTGAAGTATCGCCCGATTCTGTATTTGGACGGCATTGAGCATCTGCTTCGACAATTCCGTGTTCTGAAGACTCGACTCGATGATTTCCTGTGCATGGTTACGCAACCGGTCCAACTCGAACATGGAGATGATACCGGCGAAAAACAGCAACAGTGCGAGGCTCAGAAATCCGATGGTTATGCGTTTACGTATTCCCATTTTGGTTTGTTGTTGAATGGGTTTGCCTACAAAGATAATATTTAATCCTGAATTGTCGCCAACATTTCGCCCGGATTGTTCCCTTTATGGAGTTCGACACGGCAGATGCTGTTGATTCTGGCGCGGTCATATGGTGTTTTGACCCGAATGTAATTCTCTGTAAAACCTCCCATAAAACCGCCTTTTACGGCATTTTCGAACAAAACAAGGGCCGTTTTTCCGTCATGGTCTTCATAAAACGATGTGTGGAGTTTACGACAGAGTGTATTAAGCGATTCGGCACGAAGTGTTTTGATGCAATCCTTCACCTTATTCGGGAATGTCGCAGCCGGGGTGCCGTTGCGTTCGGAAAAAGGGAAGACGTGAAGATATGCGGGGTGCAGTCGTTCGAGCAGATCGTATGTCTCGGCGAAATTTTCATCGCTTTCGCCCGGGAAACCGACGATCACATCGATCCCGATAAATGCATCGGGCATTCGGCGACGTATGGATTCGATCCGGTCTGCAAATACGGAAGCCGTATAACGACGTCCCATGCGGGCCAGAATCCGGTCCGAACCACTTTGCAAAGGAATATGATAATGGGGTTGGAATTTCGATGATGCTGCACAGAAATCGATAACCTCATCCGTTAAAAGGTTGGGTTCGATCGAAGAAATACGATAGCGTTCGATACCATCGACTTCGTGCAACCTTTGCAATAGGGTGAGGAAACTTTCCCCCGTGGTTTTGCCGAAGTCTCCGGTGTTGATACCCGTCAGCACGATCTCTTTGCGCCCCGTAGCGGCAATTCTGCGTGCCTCCTCCATAAGTGAAGCTATGGAAATGTTGCGACTTGCACCGCGTGCGTTGTGTATGGTACAGTAAGCACACTTATAGTCGCATCCGTCCTGTACCTTGAGAAAGGCGCGTGTGCGGTCACCGGTGGAAAAAGCTGCAAAAAAACGGGTGATTTCGTCTGTCCCGCAATGAATTATTTTTGTCGGACCTTTGTCGGGCAACGCGATTGCCTGTATGTAAAGGTCCTCTTTGCTGTTGTTGCCGACCACCAGGTCTACTCCTTCCATGGCTGCCACTTCATCGGGTTTGAGTTGGGCGTAACATCCGGTTACGACGATTCGGGCATTCGGATTTTCCCGGTGCAGACGGCGAATCAGGTTGCGGCACTTCTTGTCGGCATGTTCGGTTACAGAGCAGGTATTGATTACGCAAAGATCCGCCTCCTTGCTGCCGGATACCCGGATGAACCCTCCTTCTTCGAATTGGCGGGCTATCGTGGAACTCTCGGAATAGTTCAGTTTGCAACCGAGTGTGAAAAAACAGACTTTTCGAGGACTTGCCATGCGTCATACATCTTTTTAATTGTGCAAAAGTATAAAATCAAAGCCAATTTATGAATAAAATCCTCTTCAAATCGTTCGTTTGTTTCCGATCGGAAGGAAGGTTCCGTATTTTTGCGTAAATTTGTCGACAATTTTTTCGGATGGCGATGGAGTTTGTCAGTGACATATTGCAATTCCGGTTTTTGCAGAATGCTTTGATGGCGGCAGTGCTGTCGGGAATAGCATGCGGTATTATCGGTACATATATTGTTGCCAGACGTTCGGTATTTCTCAGCGGAGGGATTACCCATGCGTCGTTCGGCGGGATAGGAATCGCTTACTATCTTGGCCTCAATCCCATGATCGGGGCATTAACCTTTTCCGTAGCAGCCTCTTTGGGAATCGAATTGGCCGGCAACCGTGCAAAAATCCGAGAGGATTCGGCTATCGGTATTGTTTGGAGCGTGGGTATGGCACTCGGGATAATCTTTGTCTATCTGACACCGGGATATGCTCCCAATCTGATGACCTTTCTGTTCGGAAATATCCTGACGGTCACCGGTTCGGATATTGTCTCGCTGGTATTGCTCGATGTCGTATTGTTGACAGTTGCACTGTTGTGGCTGCGTCCAATCATGTATGTGGCTTTCGACAGGGAGTATGCCCGAAGCAGGGGAGTGCCGGTCGGTTTCGTATCCGGAGCAATGGCCGTTTTGGTAGCCTGTACCATTGTCTTGTCCATTCGGTCGATCGGAATCATGATGTTGATTTCGTTGTTGACGATCCCCGTCGTAATTGTCAATACCTATGTCAAACGGTTTGCCGGCATTGCCTGGCGTGCGGCA
This sequence comes from uncultured Rikenellaceae bacterium, assembly GCA_949284665.1. GTDB lineage: Bacteria > Bacteroidota > Bacteroidia > Bacteroidales > Rikenellaceae > Tidjanibacter. The sequence continues at coordinate 3,248 of CASDWR010000020.1, forward strand.
GTCGTGGCAGTGGCGGGTAATATTGCCGGGTTGTATGTCAGTTACAAGTTGGATATTCCTTCCGGTGCAGCCACAATATTTGTATTGGCTATTGCGCTTATTCTTGTAAAAC
>CASDWR010000021.1 GCA_949284665.1 uncultured Rikenellaceae bacterium
TGACCGGGAAAAACAAATGCTTTCATGAAAATCTCTTCTTTTTTTATTTAAGGTCGTTTTGCCCGCAAAGGTAGATAAAAAATACCGGGCAGCCAAATCCGCTGCATCCGCAAAAAGTGCCGCACAACGAATGGCTCTTCCCGGTGTCCTTGGTACCTGGTAAAAGCGCAGATGTCGCGAATCGGACGGATGCGGCTTTGGAATGTTCCACTTCCGATGTTCGGAAAAATGTCGGCCTGACAATTGGGAAATTCACGAAAAAATTCCTAAACTTGCAGGATTATTTCGAGGGTCGATCCTCCGGTCGGGAAAGATGGGGCACAACGGTACAAAGAGTGGCGTGCAGCATCGATGACGGCGGAGCGAGACAAATGCCGGTGGACGGCGGTATGCGGCCCGATTGTCGCACAGGTCGCCCGGTCGTGGAACACGCTCGTCCGGTGAAGACCATAAGAAAATGAGTACGGGTTTCGTATGAACGGATTGGTAACTGTCTTCTATTTTCTGGTGCTGGCCATATGGTCGGTAGCCTATTTCCTTTTCGTCGTGCTGGTCTTTGCCCTGACGGTGGCCTTCGACAAGGAACGTTTGCTGCTCCACAAGGTGTCGCGCGTATGGGCAAAAAGCATGTTCCTGATGAATCCCCTTTGGAAGATCCGGTTCGAGGGCCGTGAAAATCTCGATGTCGATAAAAACTATGTGATTACCGTGAACCATCAGTCGATGCTCGATATCCCCCTGCTATACGTTTTGCCACACATCAATTTTAAATGGGTAGCCAAACGGGAAGTTTATCGATGGCCTCTTTTCGGCCAGGTGTTGTGGATGCATGGTGACATTACGGTGGAGCAGGGTGCGGTAAAAAGCCGCTATGACCTGATCCGGAAGGGTACGGCACACCTGGGACGTGGAACGTCGATCATCATTTTCCCTGAAGGAACGCGTAGTAAAACAGGTGAGATCGGTAATTTCAAGGAAGGGGCTTTCCTGCTTGCCAAGGAGGCCGGTGTAGAGATACTCCCTTGTGTGATCGATGGGACGAAAACCCCGTTCAAGGGGTGGAAAACGGTTCCCAATACCTTTACGGTGAAGGTGATGAAGCCGATCCCGGCCGAACTCGTGAATACGCTCGGAACAAGAGAACTGATGGGACGGGTGCGCGAGACGACTGTTACGGAACTGAAAGAAATTCGAAACAAAAGATAGGAGCGCGACGCAAGTCGATTTTTTAACTTGAACATGAGTGAAGTAAGATATACCGAGGAAGACATCAAAACCCTCAGTACGAGAGATCAGATGCGTTTACGCCCCGGCATGTGGATCGGTAACCTGGGGGATGGATCGCAGCCGGACGACGGCATATATACCCTTATCAAGGAGGTATTGGACAACTCGGTGGACGAGTTTATCATGGGCGCCGGAAATCTCATCGAGGTGACGGTGGATGAACAGAAAAGGGTTACCGTAAGAGATTACGGACGGGGGATCCCGCTTAACGTACTCTCCGATGCCGTGTCGAAAATCAACACCAGCGGAAAATATGGCTCTGCGGCTTTCAAGAAAACCGTTGGATTGAACGGTGTGGGAGTCAAGGCCGTAAATATGCTCTCCGAGTCGTTTGTCGTTCGCAGCGTGCGCGATGGAGAAGCCCGCACGGTATCCTATGAGAAGGGAATCGAGGTGAACGACGTACGTGAGAGCGGCGTAAATGAAAAAAACGGTACACTCGTCTCCTATGTGGTGGACAAAAGCGTTTTCGGAGAATACGAGTACGTGATGGAGTATGTGGAGCAAAAGATCAAAACGTATACCTATCTCAATACGGGACTCACCATCAAGTTGAACGGGCAGACCTACGTTTCGAAAAACGGATTGCTCGATCTGCTTAATGAAAACATGACCGAAGAACCGTTATACCCTCCCATCCATCTGAAAGGAAATGACATCGAAGTGGCGATTACGCATGGTACGGGATATGGAGAGACCTATTTTTCGTTTGTCAACAGCCAGCATACCATTCATGGAGGTACGCATCAGACCGCTTTGAGAGAGGCAGTGGTCAAAACACTCAAAGAGTTCTATCGCAAGGATTACGATGCTTCCGACGTTCGTACTTCGATCGTGGCGGCCATCAGTTTGAGTGTGGAGGAACCCGGTTTCGACAGCCAAACCAAAACTCGACTGGTGTCGAAACTCCTGGATCCAAACGGTGAAACGACAATCCGACAATTCGTAATGGATTTCCTGAAAGAACACCTCGATAACTATCTCCACAAAAATCCCGAAACGGCCAACATCCTCGGCCGGAAAATCGCAGAAAACGAAAAAGAGAGAAAAGCTATCTCCGGTGTTCAGAAAAAGGCCCGCGAAATCGCAAAAAAAGTGAGCCTGAACAACAAAAAACTGCGGGACTGCAAGATCCATCTGAATGATGAAAAGAGTGACAGACGATTCGATACGATGATCTTTATTACCGAGGGAAACTCGGCCAGCGGATCGATCACCCAGAGTCGCGATGCTATGACTCAAGCTGTATTTTCGTTGCGAGGGAAGCCACTGAACAGTTATGGCCTGACGAAAAAAGTAGTGTATGAAAATGAAGAGTTCAACCTTTTGCAGGCAGCACTGAACATCGATGAGGATATTGATAACCTGCGTTACAACAAGGTGATTATCGCAACCGATGCGGATGTGGACGGCATGCATATCCGCATGTTGATTATGACGTTCTTCCTCCAGTTCTTCCCGGACGTGATCCGTCAGAACCACCTGTTCGTGTTGCAAACTCCGCTTTTCCGCGTGCGCAACAAGAAACAGACGATGTACTGTTACAGCGAGGAGGAGCGTCAAAGGGCAATCAAAGCGTTGGGAGCAAATGCCGAAATCACGCGTTTTAAGGGATTGGGTGAAATCTCGGCTCCGGAATTTAAGGAGTTTATAGGTGAAAACATGCGATTGGAGCCGGTACGGCTGACCAAGGAAGACCCCGTGCACGACATGTTGGAATTTTATATGGGTAAGAATACTTTCGAACGGCAGGGATTTATTATCGACAACTTGCGTATCGAAGCCGATTATGTGGAGGACCTGATATGATCGGCATCGCTCTATCCGACGATAAGCGAACAGGGATTCCGCCGCACAAAGCACAGTGTAACCAAATTGAAATCCGATGACGGATGGCGGTCGCCCGGTCATGAAACGAATGACAACATGGCCGCCATGCAAAAGTAAAAACGAATATAAGAGGAAAAGAGAAGAGAGATATCCCGACAATGAATAGAGAAAGAGAAGAAGAAAAAATCAACGAAGAGACCCCTGACACGACCGGAACGAATGAGATTCCCGCAACGGTCGGAATGGAAAACGAGGCCGATGTCGAAACCGGAGACGATATTCGCGAAATTGAAATGACCGGCGAGGAAACCTTGTCGAACGGTGCGGAGTTCCCTGCTGAACGTCGTAAGCTCGATGAAAGATTCACCCGTCTCGTCGCCGATGGCGTTTCGCGCAAGAAACTTACCGGGATGTACAAGGATTGGTTTCTGGATTATGCTTCGTATGTGATTCTCGAGAGGGCTGTGCCTCACATGGATGATGGCTTGAAGCCCGTTCAGCGTCGTATTCTCCACTGTATGAGAAAACTGGAGGACGGACGTTACAACAAGGTGGCGGCAATCGTCGGCGATACAATGCACTTTCACCCTCATGGCGATGCTTCGATCGGCGATGCCCTGGTACAGCTCGGGCAGAAAAACCTTTTGATCGATTGTCAGGGAAACTGGGGTAATATCCTGACCGGTGATCCTGCTGCTGCGTCGCGTTATATCGAGGCTCGTTTGAGCAAGTTTGCTCTCGATGTGGTTTTCAATCCCAAAATCACCGAATGGATGCTTTCATACGATGGTCGCAATAATGAGCCTGTGACTTTACCCGTGAAGTTTCCGTTGCTCTTGGCTCAAGGCGTCGAGGGAATTGCCGTGGGTCTTGCCTCCAAAATATTGCCCCACAATTTCAATGAACTGATTGACTGTTGTATCGCCGCACTCAAGGGAGAATCGTTCACGCTCTATCCCGATTTCCCGACCGGCGGTCTGGTAGACTGTTCCCGTTACAACGACGGTTTGCGTGGCGGAACGGTCAAGGTGCGCGCAAAAATCCAGAAAGGGGATAAAAAAACATTGACAATCAGCGAAATCCCATATGGAACTACCACCGAATCAATCAAAGAATCGATTATCAAGGCAAACGAAAAGGGTAAAATAAAGATCAAACGTGTGGATGACCTGACGGCCGAACATGTCGAAATCGTGGTACATGTAAGCAATGACGAGTCGGCCGACAAAACCATCGACGCACTTTATGCCTTTACCGATTGCGAAGTATCCATATCACCCAACGCCTGTGTTATTTGCGACGAAAAACCCCATTTCATCGGTGTGAGCGAAATTTTGCGCCGCAGTGCTGAACGGACCAAATACCTGTTGAAAAGGGAGCTCGAAATTCGACAGGGCGAACTGAACGAAGCTTGGCACATGGCCTCTCTGGAACGGATCTTTATCGAAAACAAGATCTATCAGACCATCGAAGGCTGTACATCTCGCGAAGCCGCATACAAGGCTGTGGACAAAGGGTTGGGTCCATTCAAAAAACTCTTGCGACGGGAGGTGACACGCGACGATGTGGTCAAATTGACAGAATTGAAATTCATCCGCATATCGAAATACGACTCCGTCAAGGCCGATCAGGAGATCAAAAGCATCGAAGAGGAGATGAAACAGGTGCAGTACGATCTGGATCACCTTGTGGCGTATGCAATCAATTACTATTGCAAGATCAAGGAAAAATATGGAAAGGGCCGCGAACGATTGAGCGAAATCCGTGAATTCGATTCGATCGAAGCTACAAAAGTGATTGTGGCCAATGCAAAACTTTATGTCGATCGGGCCGGAGGATTCTTCGGTATCGGGAATGCCATGAAGAAGGAGGAGTATGTTTGCGACTGCTCGGATATCGACGATGTAATCGTATTCGATACGGAAGGGAACTACGTGATTACACGCGTGAGCGAAAAAGCCTTCTTCGCACCGAACATATATTATATAGGAGTATTCAAACGGAATGACGAACGTACCATATATAATGTCCTGTATCGCGATGGGGCACAAGGGGCAATCCTGATGAAACGATGTGCCATCAAAGGGGTGACCCGTGACAAGGTCTATACAATTACCAAAGGAACTCCTAAAAGCAAAATCCTGTACATGAGTGTCAACCCGAATGGCGAAGCCGAGGTGTTGAAAATCATATTCCGCCAGCGGACCCGTCTTAAAAAGGCAATCGTCGATCTGGATTTCAGTACATTGGCTATCAAGGGAAGACAGTCGATGGGTAACCTTTTCTCGCGCTATCCCATTCATCGGATCATGTTGAAAGAGAAAGGAACATCGACGTTGGCAGGTCAGAATATTTGGTTCGACGAGGATGTCCGCAAATTAAATACAGATGGTCGTGGTCTCCTGTTGGGTGAGTTCAAGGGCGACGATAAAATTGTCGTCTTTACACGTAACCAGTATTATTTGGCCGGGTACGACCTGGTCCATCATTTCCCGGAAGATACGGTACGAGTCGAAAAGTATGACGGCAAACGGATCTATAGTGTGGTTTACTGGGATGCGGAACAGAAATACTATTATCTGAA
>CASDWR010000022.1 GCA_949284665.1 uncultured Rikenellaceae bacterium
ATTGATCGTGGCCGGGATGTGAAAATGTGACGCAAAATCGATGGCAAACAGCAAAAAAACAACAAAAAAAGTCGAAGAACAAAAAAAGCGAGAAAAACAGATGACCCTTACGTTGGGCAACTATAAATTGATGTTGATCGGTTTGGGAATCATCGTTCTCGGTTTCATCCTGATGGTGGGTGGCGGCAGCGATGATCCGAATCTCTTCAGCGATGAGATTTTCAGTTTCCGGAGAATTACTCTCGCACCGATTCTTGTGCTCGGAGGTTTCGCTTTCGAGATATATGCCATTATGAAAAAATTCAAAAGAGAGGAGTAGCAAATGTCGGTTTGGGAAGCGATTCTGTTGGGAATCATACAGGGGTTGGCCGAGTTTTTACCCGTAAGCAGCAGCGGGCATCTTGAATTGGCCAACGTGTTGTTCGGAATAGAAGGCGAGAGCAATCTGCAATTCATCATGGCCGTACACGCTGCAACGGTGATGAGTACAATTGTCGTTTTTTGGAAAGAGATAGCCCGTTTGCTTCGGGGACTCTTTCAGTTTCGAATGAACGATGAAACCGTTTTCCTGTTTAATATTCTGATCTCGATGGTGCCGGTCGGAATCGTAGGACTTTTTTTCAAGGATTCGGTCGAGTCGCTTTTTACGGGCAATCTGCTGCTGGTGGGAGCGATGTTGCTGGTGACCGCTCTGTTGCTTGTTTTTTCTAATTTTGCCAAGGTGCATGTCGGAAAGGTTACACCCAAGAGTGCGTTTATTATCGGTATTGCGCAGGCATTGGCCGTGTTACCCGGCCTTTCGCGTTCGGGTGCGACCATCTCGACGGGACTGATGTTGGGAATCCGGCGTGAAGAGGTGTCGAAGTTTTCGTTCCTGATGGTGTTGATTCCGGTAATCGGGATGAACCTCCTGGAACTGTTGAAAGGAGGTGACGGTGCGACATTGGGGTCCGGGGTATTGATTGCCGGTTTTATGTCGGCTTTCCTGACGGGAACGTTTGCCTGCCGTGCGATGATTCGACTCGTGAACAAGGGGAAATTGCTCTGGTTTGCCGTTTATTGTGCTGTGGTAGGGTTGGTAGCCATCGGGGTGTCGATATTCTGAGTCTTTATGGAGAGAAAGGAACTTGCCGAAGGGGGTGATCTCAGGGAAGGTGCGGTGTTGGTTGTCGACAAGCCGTTGGGCTGGACATCGGCGGATGTGGTACGCAAGATCAAGTTCACGCTCGAAAAACAGGGGTATCGCAAAATTAAAGTCGGTCATGCAGGAACGCTTGATCCGTTGGCAACCGGAGTGTTGATCGTATGTGTCGGACGGGCGACCAAGATGGTCGAGGCACTTCAGGCCGAAAAGAAAGAGTATGTGGCTGAATTGGAACTGGGGGCCACAACCCCAAGTTTCGATATGGAACATCCGATCGATGCCACTTATCCATGGGAGCATATTACCGAAGAAGCTGTAAGACAAGTGCTTGAGGATCTTTGCGGAGAGCGTCTTCAAACCCCGCCGCTTTATTCGGCCAAGATGATCGAAGGCAGACGTGCTTATGAATATGCTCGGGAGGGGACCGAGGTGAAGATGCGTCAGTCGGTGATCCGGATTTATTCGCTCGAACTGTTGCAATTCCAGTTGCCCCGAATCGAAATCAGGGTTTCGTGCAGCAAGGGTACGTATATCCGCTCTTTGGCAAGGGATATCGGTTGTGCCCTTGGGAGCGGGGCCTATTTGACATCGTTGCGGCGTACGAAAAGCGGCGGATTTACTGTCGAAAACAGTTCCACGATGGAAGAAATCATAAAAAAGTTGACTCCCTTGAAACAAAATTGAGGAATCAATCGTATTATTTTTAATGTCGCCTGTCGAGAGACACGCTTTACGATCGGCGTGTGAATGAAGCGCATGGGTTATGAAATATCAGAAAGATTAAAAATGAAACTATCTCAGTACGATTACAATTTTTCCTCCGATCTTCTGGCCAAATATCCGACCGAAAACAGGGATGAATCCCGTTTGATGGTTGTAAACAGGGCTACCGGTCAAATCGAACACAGGATATTTAAGGATGTCATCGATTATTTCGACGAGAACGATGTGTTCGTATTCAACAACACGAAAGTCTTTCCGGCCCGTCTTTACGGGAATAAGGAGAAAACAGGCGCTGAAATCGAAATATTTTTACTCCGGGAACTGAATCGCGACCTGCGGTTGTGGGATGTGCTGGTGGACCCGGCGCGCAAGATACGTATCGGGAACAAACTCTATTTCGGTGATGACGATCTTTTGGTGGCCGAGGTGATCGACAATACTACCTCACGGGGCCGTACACTTCGATTCTTGTTCGATGGAAGTTACGAGGAATTCCGTGCGGCACTCTATAAGTTGGGAGAGACACCCCTCCCGAAATGGATCCGTGAAAAGGTGGAACCAATCGATGCGGAACGTTACCAGACGATTTTCGCAGAAGTGGAGGGAGCGGTAGCGGCACCTACGGCCGGGATGCATTTCAGTAAGCACCTTCTTAAAAGGATGGAGATCAAGGGGATAGATAGTGCTATGATTACGTTGCATGTTGGGTTGGGAAATTTCCGTACGGTGGATGTGGAAGATCTTACCAAACACAAGATGGATTCCGAACAGATATTTATCTATCCCGAAGCGGCCGAAAAGGTCAATCGTGCGAAAGAGAACGGCCATCGGGTCTGTGCAGTGGGAACAACGGTTCAACGAGCTATCGAAAGTGCCGTGTCGACGAACGGCAGACTAAAACCCTATGAGGGATGGACGAACAAGTTTATCTTTTGCCCCTATGAATTCAGCGTGGCTGATTCAATGATTTCGAACTTCCACATGCCTCGGACCACACAACTGATGATGGTCACCGCATTCGGCGGTTACGACACGGTAATGAACGCTTACAAAGTCGCTGTTGAGGAGAAGTATCGTTTTGGTACTTATGGAGATGCGATGTTGATCCTGTAAAAGGAGAGGACGCTTTTGCAATTTTTCCGAATTTTTTTTAGTATCTTTGTGGCGCGTTCAAAGTTTTCTTAATCGATGAGTAGTCGTAAAATCTTATATGTTTGCCAGGAGATCACACCATATCTGCCAGAGACGGATATAGCCTCGTCGTGCCGGTTGCTTTCGCAGTCGATGCAGGAGCGGGGGAACGAGATACGGACGTTCATGCCTCGATACGGTTCGATCAACGAGCGCAGAAATCAACTCCATGAGGTAATCCGATTGTCGGGAATGAACTTGATTATCGATGATAACGATCATCAGTTGATCATTAAAGTGGCGTCTATCCCGTCAGCACGCGTACAGATCTATTTCATCGACAACGACGATTATTTTGCACGTAAGGCCGTATTGAAAGACGACAATACCGGTGAGTTCTTTTCAGACAACGACGAACGTGCCATTTTCTTTGCCCGGGGTGTACTCGAGACCGTCCGAAAACTGCGCTGGAGTCCCGATATCGTCCATTGTCACGGGTGGTTCTCGTCGGTCATGCCTGTCTATTTGCGTAATACGTTTGCAGACGACCCGTTGTTCCGGAATGTAAAGATCGTCGTTTCATTATACGACGATGCCTATGCCGGAGAACTTGATGGAGAGTTTGCTACGAAAATCCGGCACGAAGGTGTCAACGATGAAAAA